>JQOA01000066.1 GCA_000753945.1 Smithella sp. D17
CTTCTTTATTAATACCGCAAGCGGCATAATAGCCCCACAAATGCCCCGCCATAGTATTGAGAATCACCGGCAGCGGCATGGGTGCCACCGGAAGGGAAATGACGGCATCGGCAATATTATCGAAGCGATCATCGCCTTCATCGGCAAAAACAATAACCGCAGCCTTGTGTGCTTTGAATATGGCCACATCCTTGGCGATATCTTCCGCGACGGCCCGGGGATTTCCGGCAGCACAAACCAGAATTAAAGGTTCGGCTGACAAATCAATATGTTTTTTGTTTTCCACTACATCGGAAGAAATAGTTTTATAGCAAAGTTCACTGAGCTTGATTCTAATTTCATCGGCCGCCGCTTTGTTTGGCCCGCTGCCCACTATCGCCCAGAATTTCTTCGCGGGAGCTTCTTTCACAGAAGTGGCAATTTGATCCCTTTTGGCAAAAACCCTCTCCATCAGTTGCGGCGAGCTTTCCAAATTAAGCAATTCCGCCATGATATAATCATCTCTGCGGGCGGCTAATAGTTGGGCAAAGAATAGGGCCAAAATATGACCAGCGATAATCTGGGAATAAAAGGCTTTGGTGGAAGCAACCGACATTTCAATATCGCGTCCGTCGCTGGTGTAAAATACTCCGTGCGATTTTGAAGTGATATCCGATTGTCTCCGATTGACGATGGAAATGATGAACGCGCCGCGCTCTGCCGCCATGGCCACGGCGCGATTTGTATCTGTTGTTGTTCCGGACTGGGTAATGGGAATCACAAGGGAGCCGGATAAATCATCCTTTAAGAAAAACCCGCTTAATTCGGAAGCAACTTTGCACATTATATTAATGTTCCTGTTTTTTAAATAACGCTCCAGGGCGTCAGCCACCGCCGCACCGGCTACAGCCGCTGTTCCATGTCCGATAACTATTATGTTTTTGATAGCGCCGTTTTGAAGTCTTAAACGAATGGCGGCAGGAACAATATCTTCACCTAAATTAAAAATGACCTGCGGCAAAGAATTATTCTTTACGGCCAGACGATATTTACCCCGCAGGGTTCTTTTAACCGAAATGGCGGATTCGGAAATTTCCTTGAGGAAAAAATGAGGATAATCGCCGCGATCAATATCACGCGTCGTAATTTCCGCCTTCTGCAAATCAATATCTTTTAAACTAATTTTGGTGCCATCGTAATAGCAACCACTTGCTCCTTCCCGTCCTCCCGATGAGGATTGATCCAAGACAAATATTTGTCCCGCTGCCCTGCTTGCATCATTGGTGGCTGTTTCACCATTCATTTTGATGAAATGAGGCATCACTTCCACTATCCCGTATAGTTCCGAAGAAAACATGTATTGATCAGAACTGATCCCGATGTAAATTGACTGGCCGCTGCCTTTGAGCGCTAAAAACATCTTGCCCGGTTCCAGATCACTGGTCATGGCAATTGCGTGTGAACCTTCGAAATCATTCACAGCCAGGCGAAACGATTCAGAGAGGTTTTGACCGGCTTTCAAATATTTCTCAATTTGCAGGGGAATAATTTTCGTATCCGTTGTGAGCTCCGGGGAAATCATTTCCGCCGGAAGCTCTGCGCGCAGAGCCTGATAATTATCGATATCGCCGTTTAATACAACATTAATGTGTGCGGCGGATTTGGGATAAAAAGGAAAGTGCGGATTTTTCTGCTCAAGTTTATAATTATTGACGGGATGACAATTTTCTTCCGTAATCGAACCGACGGAAGCCCAGCGCGTATGGGTCAGCGCCGTTTCATAAAGCGTTTCCAGTGCGGCAAAACACGGGATAATTTTGTCTTTCTTAATGATCTGCCTGAGATCACCGACATTGCGTCCCAGTTCACCCACAATAGAAAAAGTTTTATAGGTAAAAGTCACGGTCGTTTTTTTGGCGGCGCCGGCATTTACATTTGCTGCAATCAGAATGGCGCCATTAACAAGGTCTTTCTCTTCAGCCCTCGTCAAATAATCTTCGTATAAGCCTTTTTCTTTCAGTTTAAGCAAAATGTTTTCCATGTCTTTTTCTTTTTCCAGGGTAAAGACAATTTGCAGTCCCGCGGAATCTCTGCCCCGGACTTCCAATCGGTCCACGGCATTGAGCAATAAATTAATTTGCCGGTATT
>JQOA01000067.1 GCA_000753945.1 Smithella sp. D17
ACCGTGTAGGAACGAAGCGGAGATTAAGGTCCAAAAGCGGTGAGCTCCTATAACAGGTATGGTGCCGCTTGCTCCCAGTAAGAAAAGACTCTGATTTGACGGTGAAAGAAAATTAAAGGAACCATCATTAGAAATTCCTCCTAAAAACAGCGCCAGAACATAATAAGCGATATTAATATAAATAATAGCCATAACAGGATTGGTACCGAAAAAAATATTTCGGACCGCGCTGGCCGTATTGTGCAGACCGGGGCGCTTAAGCCCGCAGTAAGGACATTCTGGTTCATCCATGCTGATTAACTTGCGACAATTGGGACAGAGAATTGATTTTCTTACTGAAGACATTATTAGCCTCGCAAAAAAACATTTTAAAAAGAAAGTAATTAACAAGATTAGCCCGAGTTGTAAAGAAAAATACTGCCTGAAGTTGACGGTTACTTTATCAGTATGGTATCTACATAAAGGAGGGTGGTTTTGCAGATAAAAGATCGTGCGATAATCAAAATTGAGTCAGTTGCTTTCGGCGGTGACGGCGTTGGCCGCATTGATAATTTTGTGGCTTTTGTTCCCTTTTCAGCCCCTGGCGATGAACTGGAAATTGAAATTACGCAACTGAAAAAGAAATTTCTCTGCGGCAGGATATTAAAAATAATCAAACCATCTCCATTCAGGGCTAAGCCTTTATGCCGTTATTATGAAAATTGCGGTGGTTGTTGCTACCAACACTTAAATTATGAACATCAGTTGGCAATCAAAAAAAAGCAAGTAGAGGAAGCTTTTTGGAAAATCGGCAAAATTGAAAATCCGCCTGTTTTCGAGCCAATAGCGTCGCCGAAGTTTTATCATTATCGGGGAAAGGCCCAGTATCATGCCGAAGTCAAGTCGAGGGGCTGGAAAATCGGTTTCCTGGATATTTCCGGCGGCAGGCTTGTGGACATTGAACGTTGCGAAATAATGGAAGAAACAATTAATGAAAAGATGCGTATTCTGCGGGAAAACAACCGGCTGAAAAGCAATAGGGATGCGCAACTAATAATTTGGTCAGACTGTCTGCCCGGTGAGCCTTGTGAAAAAGAATCAATTATCAGAGTAGTGAAGAGGAAAATT
>JQOA01000068.1 GCA_000753945.1 Smithella sp. D17
GCATCCGCAATCAAGATAATGAACGAATACGAAAGGGCTGTTATTTTTCGTTTAGGACGCATCAGAGAAGTCAAAGGACCGGGATTGATTATTATTATTCCCGGTATTGACAGAGTGGTGAAAATAGATATGAGGACAATTACCATGGATGTTCCTCCTCAGGATGTTATCACAAAAGATAATGTTTCGATCAAAGTAGGCGCTGTTGTTTATTTTCGCGTTATGGATGCAAATTCCGCCGTGACCAATGTGGAAAACTATCTCTTCGCCACATCACAGCTCGCCCAGACCACGCTCAGAAGTGTCTGCGGCCAGATGGAGCTTGATGAAATCCTTTCCGAACGCGAGAAGATTAACATGCGTTTGCAGGAAATTCTCGATCGCAGCACTGAACCCTGGGGCATTAAAATATCGCTGGTGGAAGTCAAACACATTGATTTGCCCGAAGAAATGAAACGTTCTATGGCCAAACAGGCCGAAGCGGAAAGAGAAAGAAGGGCAAAGGTCATTAACGCGGAAGGTGAATTCCAGGCCGCGCAAAAATTAATTGAAGCTGCGGCGTTAATGGAAACTCAACCGATGTCTCTGCAGTTGCGTTATTTGCAGACATTGAACCAGATTGCTTCGGAAAATAATTCCACAACGGTATTCCCGATACCGATTGATCTGTTTAAACCATTTTTAAAATTGGCTGAAAAATCTTAAAGGATGTCAGGCAGGAGTATCAACTCCTGCCTGCAAAATATAATTTTATTTTTGGAGGGGAAACTTATGCCTAACGAAAAACGTAACATTATTACCGGTGGTCTCATTTTAATAACTTTAGGTGTATTAATCTTTGTAAGCAGGACATCAAGTTATAGTTTTGGTCAAACATGGCCGATATTGATAATTGTTATTGGAATTTCCACAATTTTTCAGAAAGTAAAAGATTTTGGCGGCTGGTTTATAACAATTGCGGGAGTATTGTTTCTCGCGAATGAATTTTATGGAGTTGAACTTTCCCAATTCAACAAATATTTATTGCCGGCAGTGCTGGTTTTACTGGGAATATTTCTTATAATAAGACGAAAGAAAAAATGAT
>JQOA01000069.1 GCA_000753945.1 Smithella sp. D17
TGATATTCCGTCGCAGGAGGATATTAAAGAATGTGTCATTAGTGAAGAAGTCGTATTAAAAGAAGAAAAACCAATTTTAATTTATGAAACCAAGTCTGAGTCTGCTTGAGAAATATACAGGAAAAAACATGTTTGACGAAAAGAAAATCGATGATCATGATAAAACAATTGTAATTCCTCTCTTACCCCTGAGAGATGTTGTGATGTTTCCACATATGATTGTGCCGTTGTTTGTGGGGCGCGAAAAATCCATTGCCGCGCTGGAATTGGCAATGAAATATGAAAAAAGTATTTTTATGGTTGCCCAGAAAAATGCCAAGGAAGACGATCCGGCGCAGGAACATATTTATAGTGTCGGCACAATTGGCATTATTATTCAACTTTTGCGTCTGCCTGATGGGACCGTAAAGGTGCTTGTTGAGGGGAAGACCCGTGGAGTCATCAAAGAATATTTGCCTAATAATGATTTTTTCCTGGTTAAGGTGAATGAAATAGAGGAAATTGATGATCAAAATGATGTAAAAAAACAGGCTCTGATGCGCAGCGTTAAGGAATCTTTCGAGCTTTATCTGAAGCTGAGTAAAAAAATCCATCTCGAAATGATCGGAACAATAGCTGTCATTGAAGATGCCTCGAAACTTTCTGATGTTGTTATTACCCACCTCAATGTGAAGCTGGAAGATAAACAAAAAATTATCGAGATATTTGACGTTGGTGAACGTCTGGAAACGATTTATTCGTTGATGCTCTCTGAAATCGAAATCCTGCAGGTTGAAGAAAAAATCAAGCGGCGCGTCAAGAAACAGATGGAAAAGACGCAAAAGGATTACTATCTGAACGAACAGATGCGGGCTATTCAGAAGGAAATGGGAGAAAAAGATGATTTTTCCAATGAGATAGCAGAGTTGGAAAAACGCTTGAAGCAGAAGAAAATGTCGGATGAGGCCGTGAAAAAAGTCCGGCATGAAATTAAAAAATTACAAATGATGACTCCCATGTCTGCGGAAGCTACGGTAGTCAGAAATTATATTGACTGGGTATTGGATATGCCCTGGTCGGAAAAAACTGAAAACAAATACACGCTGAAAGAATCCGAAACAATTCTTGAAGAAGATCATTATGGATTAAAGAGCGTCAAGGAACGTATTATCGAATACCTGGCCGTGCAGACGCTGGTAAAGAAAAATAAAGGTTCAATTTTGTGTCTGGTGGGCCCGCCCGGCGTGGGAAAAACATCTATCGCCAAGTCGGTGGCCAGAGCCACGAATAGAAAATTTGTGCGTATGTCTCTGGGTGGCGTTCACGATGAAGCCGAGATTCGCGGCCATCGTCGAACCTATATCGGAGCAATGCCGGGCAAGATTATTCAGATGCTGAAAAAAGCCGGTTCCAACAATCCTGTTTTTTGTCTGGATGAAGTAGATAAGCTCAGCTCTGATTTTAGAGGCGATCCGTCATCTGCACTTCTGGAAGTTCTTGATCCGGAGCAAAACTTTGCCTTTAGTGATAATTATCTTGATCTCGATTATGATTTATCGGAGATCATGTTTATTACGACAGCAAACGTGTTGCAGACAATACCCGCCCCGTTGCAGGACAGAATGGAAGTAATCAGGATTGCCGGTTACACTGAACCGGAGAAAGTGCAAATCGCGAAAAAGTTTTTGATCACGAAGCAAATAGAAGCTAATGGTCTGACAAATGACAATGTAGAATTTACGAAAGGGGCCTTCCTCAAAATTATTCGTCAATATACGCGGGAAGCCGGTGTGCGCAATTTAGATCGTGAAATTGCTTCCATTTGCCGTAAAGTTGCCAAAGAGATAGTCAATAATGGTGATAATAAGAAAAAAATGATTATCACGTCCAAGTCCCTTTCCAAATATTTGGGCGTTTCCAAATACCATCATGGTGAAATAGAAGGAAAGGATAAAATTGGTCTTACAACAGGGCTTGCGTGGACGGAAGTTGGCGGAGAACTTCTGGCTATTGAAGCTTCCGTTATGGAAGGCACCGGCAAGATGACAATGACCGGGAAATTAGGCGATGTCATGCAGGAATCCGTTCAGGCTGCCTTGAGCTATATTCGTGCCCGTGCCGAACAATTCGGACTGGAAAAGAATTTTTATAAGGAAATTGATATTCATGTGCATGTGCCGGAAGGAGCGATTCCCAAAGATGGTCCATCCGCGGGCATTGCTATGGCTACTTCCATTGCCTCCGCGCTGATGAAGAAAAAAGTGCGTGCCGATCTGGCCATGACCGGTGAAATTACATTAAGAGGCAGAGTTTTACCTATCGGAGGTCTCAAAGAAAAACTTCTTGCCGCTCACCGGGGCAATATAAAAATGGTGATAATTCCTAAAGATAATGAAAAAGATCTGGCGGAAGTTCCGCACAATGTGCAAAAGGCTCTGAAGATTATTTTTGTTGAGCATATCGATGAAGTGCTGAAAATTGCCTTTCTGCAGGATGAAGAAAATATCAGCGCAGCGCTTACAGCAGGTGTGCCGGTGAGTTCCCAAGCTGTGAATTAAAATGTTTTTTCGTGCTTTTATAGCTTGACAAGAAATTTCATTGTTGCTAGAAGCCTCTCAGCGTTTTTGATGGTTTAGGGGCGGGTAGCTCAGCCGGGAGAGCGCCACGCTTACACCGTGGATGTCACAGGTTCGATCCCTGTCCCGCCTACCATTAATGCAAATTTGAAAAAATGAAAATAAAAGTGAAATGAATTTTTCGGGGTCATAGTTAAGTTGGTTATAACGCCGGCCTGTCACGCCGGAGGGCAGGGGTTCAAGTCCCCTTGGCCCCGCCATAAAATCCAAAAGGAGTCAGCTACTTACAGTGACTCCTTGATAACGTATCTTCTGACTGATTAAATCTGTACAATATCGAGATGCTCATCGTCGGGTTTGCGGTAAATAAGTATGAGATCGGGCTTGACATGGCAGTCACGATGATCTGACCATTCACCAATAAGTGGATGGTCAACATTGCTTTTTGGTAAAGGCATATCGGCGGCGAGTAAATTCACGATCTTCATCAAGGCGGCGTTGATGATTTTGCTGTGCCGCCCTGATTTTTCCCGTTTGTAGTCACGCTTAAAGCGGGCCGTGTATCTAATCTCCCGCATTGAGTTTCTTAAGCAGGCGGTCAGGGGTTCCTGCCGTAGTAAGCTTGCCGCGACGAGCGGCCTTCATGGCCTCAATAGTTTCGTCATTGGGGATGAGAGGCTCAAAAGGCAACGCCTTTTCTTTTGCAATGCGAATCATCATCATGCGGAAAGCATCCGCAACGGTAAGCCCGATAGAAGCAAGCACCGCTTCGGCTTGCGCCTTAACGTGATCATCAATACGCGCACGGACAACTGGGTTTGTAGCCATATATAATTACCTCCATTGGGCTACAATGTAGCACAATAAGGAGATAAGGTCAAGTATTTTTTAATGAGGCTTTGTATTTGGACCAAATCTTCCCGGTAGCCCAACCCTTCCCCTTTTCTGTTTATTACAAACGCCTGGTTTCCGGCGTCAAGCTACACTGATTTTCCCGCCCTGCTTGAGGTTGGTATAGACGTGATAAGAGCGTTGAGTCATAACAGGAGATTTATCGGGTAGTAAATGATTTTCAAATCTTCCTTTGTCTGTTTCAACAGCTTTTGAGTCACCTTTATTTGCCAGATATTCATCCTACAAACGTGCTATTGTCATTTTCCGGTCTCTGCCAGTTTTGCCGCCCTTGCTTCTTCCCTGATATTTTTGCGAGACTTGCGCCGCCCGTCAATTCTAGTGCATACTTGCAAAAGTTACCGATATGTCATTTC
>JQOA01000070.1 GCA_000753945.1 Smithella sp. D17
CCGGCAAAACAGATCGGATAGATTGCCGTAAACTTGCCCGGGGGCTTCGTAATGGTGAAATCAAAGGCATCTACGTTCCTTCCAGAGTGAAAGTGGAAGATCGCAGTCTGGTGCGCACCCGTCAGAGGAATGACAATATTGTTTTAGATTGCCACATCCCGATAAATCGGGACTCGCAATGACAAATAGGAGAGAGTTATGAAAATATGGATTAAAGAACTTGAGGATTTGACACGCCGGGCAGTGAAAAACTACGGCTACAGTGATGAGGAAGTTTCCGTCATCGCTGATGTGATGCTCTATGCACAGTTGCGGGACAACAATCAGGGAGTGGTGAAACTCATCGACAAGGGTATTCCCAAAGACCCGAAGGCCGGAGAAATCGTAATCGAAAAAGAGACCCCTATTTCCGCGCGGATTAACGGTAACAAAAGCCACGCCATGCTGGTTGTCGGCAAAGCGGTGGAAATAGTGAAGGAGAAGGCGAAGAAAAGCGGGTTTGCCATTGCCGGAACATTCAACACAAATACATCATCGGGAGCTATCGGTTATTATGCCTCACGACTGGCTGGCGAGGGGCTGATCGGTTTTGCTTTCAGCCGGTCACCGCAGAGGGTTGCCACTTACGGATCATATGAGCCTGTATTCGGAACCAATCCTCTGGCCATTGCTATACCAACCGAGCAGGACCCGGTCATTCTTGATATGTCGACAGCCGCGACTTCCTATTTTGGACTGGTAGAGGCTGTAACGGCAGGCAGAAGCATTCCGGCTGATTTTGCTTATGATGCCGATGGTCATCCGACAACTGATCCGCAAAAAGCCATCGCCGGAGCTATCCGCTCTTTCGACCGGAGCTACAAAGGATCAGGTCTCGCTCTGATCGGCGAGATACTGGCGGGGCCGCTGGTTGGCGCCGCCTTCTGCGGAATAGGCGACAGCAAGGGCAACTGGGGACATCTGATCTTTGCCATTGATCCGGAACTCCTGACTGACCGAAACACTCTTTCGTGTAACGTTTCAGAAATTATCCGCAAGGTTAAATCCACTAAGAAACTGACCGGGGTGGACGAGATATTCGTGCCGGGTGAAAGGGAAAGTGTTCTGGCCAGGCAGCGTCGGGAATCCGGCCTGATTGAAATGGAAGACAACCTGCTGACGGAATTGCACAGAGTTGCTGGTGTGTAATACCGGTTAGCGGTTCGTGCATAATGAACCTCCCCGTAGCAAGTCCCTAAATTCCCCCGCCCTTGATGGCCACGGTGCCCTTCAGGGTAGAGGGGTCAGGTGAGGGTGAAGTACCGGACTGCAAGCTCGTCACCCCCACCTAACATCCCCCCTGAGGTCTAAGCTGTGACCCCGCAGCAAGCTACGGGGAATTACAAGTTTAAATTATAACTGATGAAAGGAAATAGATACTTATGGAATTCAAGAATGTAACAGTAATCAAAAAAGCTAATGTATACTTCGATGGCAAGGTCACCAGCCGGACGGTAATTTTTCCGGATGGTTCCAAAAAAACACTGGGCGTTATGTTTCCCGGAGATTATGAATTCGGCACGGCGGAAAAAGAGATTATGGAGATTCTTTCCGGCAATCTCGATGTCCTGCTGCCCGGCGCTGCTGGCTGGGCAACTTTTAAAGAAGGAGATGTTTTTGAAGTACCGGCGGGGTCCAAATTCAGTTTAAAGGTCAAGAGCCTTACGGACTATTGCTGTTCCTACGTTAAGTAAAAGTCAGGTGATGATACGGAAAAAATCCCCCTCAATCCCCTAAAAAAGGGGGGGGAAGAAATTGATTGCCTCGGAGATCAAGGCGCTCCTCCAATGACATAAGGCATGCTGGATTACCCGGTCACCCGGCATACGAGACTGTGTCGTAATGCAATGCTTGTCATTCCGGACAAGCGAAGCGCGATCCGGAATCCACTATTTTCAGTAAGTTCTGGATGCCGGTTTTCACCGGCATGACGATATTGGATGTATTTTTGCTATTGCGGCACAGTCTCATTCGCCGGGCGTCACTGCCTAAATTACAGAATTACACCACCCCTTAGTTCTTCTCCGCGATGAAGTGAGGCAAGGAGTTAATAAATGCCCATCTGGCAGCCGCCGGCGATGGTGGCTCCCAGTTCTACGCACTGAGTCAGAATTTCTTTTGTAATCTCGCCTTTGGCAATCACCGGCTGAAAAACCGTTTTGAACTTATAACCCAGCGCGATGCGCTCGATAGCTCGGAGCGCTCCGGTTCCATCGTTACCAGCGCTGATAAAAACAACAAAAGGTTTACGAAAGACCTTTTCATGCGCGCTGTAATAAGTGCGATCGAAAAAATCCTTCACCATCCCGGACATGTAACCGAAATTTTCCGGCGTGCCGACAGCCAAACCGTCAGCCGTCAATAAATCTTCCACCGTGGCATCTGCGGCCTTTTTCAAAATTACTTCCACACCTTCAATAGACTTCGCCCCTTCAGCAACGGCCTGCGCCATCTTTTGAGTTTTCCCTGTCTGCGAATGATAAACGATTAATATTTTAGCCATGTATTCTTCCACCGTTTTTTTGGCGATGATACACTAAAAACAAAAAAGGGGAAATGGTTCAAGATGGATCAGGTACATAATCGAAATCGAACGTAATTATCCCAACTTTAGTTCTGATTTTTATGGGAATCTTTTTTTCATCTGCTGTTACCCAAATTTTAAGCTGCGGATTATCGCTCTTTTTTACCACTTTATCTTTGTCCAGCTTATCCAGCATTCTCATATTAGGCGTGATTTCAATGGTGTCGTAAGTTTTTTCTCCGATTTCAACTTTACTTCTTTTGCCGACCATCGCTCTGACTTCAATGTTAAGATTGCCATCTGTCATCGGTATAATAATCTCTGAGTTTTCTTTAAGACTCTGATAGCGAAGAACGTAAAAAAGACTCAGCGGATCGACGGTTCCCGGCGAAATATTAATCGGCCGTCTCGTCTCGCCGAAATTAGTGTAAGTAGCTTTGAGATTTTCCCAGTCAAATTTTATGTTTTCATCACGCGGATGTTCACTTTCTGTTTTCTTTTTATAAAAAACACTGTGAGTCATTCCGCTATCAACATAGGAATCCTGTCTTTCCCGTATTTTATAAACGAGATCTACTACTTTGCTGGTTTTTGTAGTCATAACAAAGTGGTAGGATTCAACGCCATTTATTGTTTCCAGAGGAAGGACTTCCAGCGTAAGTTCTCCAGCGGGAATTATCCCCCACCGACCATTATACTTCAGTTTTTCTCCAGGATGAAAAGGGATTGCCTTGTCCGGTTCTTTTGCGGCAATGCTGATGATGGCAAAATTCAGAAATATTATGGATAATAAAACAAAAAGAATGTATTTGGTAAAGCCTTTATTAAAAATTTTCCTTATCTGTAAAATTATAGCGTTGTTGTCATGTAAAATCATTTTGCCAACCTTTCTACCGTTATTACGCTTTCATATCATATATTAAGCCGCATTTCAGTTATTTTTGAGAATGCCGAAATGGCCGGTTTTTAACAACACTGCGTATAGAATAGCCCTTGACACAGCATGGCTATTTGGCTATATTGCCAAATATAATATAAGGGAGGTCGAAATGAAAAGCAATGTAAAAACCCGGCATGAAGCACGGGCGAAAATAATCAAGGCAATGGCTCATCCGAGCAGGCTTTTTATTATCGAGGAACTAAGCAAGCGTGAATGCTGTGTTAATGAACTGACTGAGATGATCGAGGCCGACACGTCCACAGTCTCCAAGCATTTGAGTGTTCTGAAAAATGCCGGGCTGGTTACCGATGAAAAAAGGGGGAATTCCATTTTCTACAGTCTGCGCTGCCCCTGCATCATGGACTTTGTCAGTTGTGTAGAAGATGTGCTCTCTTCCAACGCTAAAGAGCACATTGAAATTTTAAAATGCTGCAAAGGATAAGAGGAACGAATTATGAAAATAGCAATACTGGGTATGGGTTGCGCGACCTGCAACAAACTGGAAGATACGGTTCGTCTTGCGGTAAAAGAAACGGGTATTGACGCGCAGATAGATCATGTCAAAGATATCAAGCAAATTATGGCTTACGGTGTAATGACAACTCCCGCTTTGGTAATTGACGGAAAAGTTGTAGCGGCGGGAAAACTGCCAACGCTGGCGGATATTAAAAAAATAATCGGCGGGAAATGATCCCCGTACGATGATATGGTCTTTGAGCGGACATGACAAAGAAGATGGTTCACCCTCCCTCAATCCCTCCCCTCAAGGGAGGGAGGAAAGAACGAAAAAACTGAATTAATAAGGTAATTAAAATGGCTGAATGTTGTAATAAGGATAATAGCGATAAGAAAAAAATAAATTATTATATTCCCTTTGTACTGATTCCTTTGGCGGTTCTGATCTATATTTTTTTAGAGCAGGGAGTTGATTTTCTTGTCTATGGAATTTTGAATTTGGATAAAAATTCGCATCTGACCGAGTCAATTAGATTTTTTCTTTATGACACGCCCAAGGTGTTTATTCTTTTGACGGTTATTGTTTTTGTTGTGGGAATCATCCGCTCTTATTTTTCGCCGGAGAAAACAAGAAAGGCGCTGGAAGGAAAACCACTGTTTGCCGGCAACGTCATGGCCGCGGGACTGGGTATCTTAACACCCTTCTGCACCTGTTCGGCCATTCCTCTTTTTATCGGCTTTGTAGAAAGTGGTATTCCGCTGGGCGTTACCTTTTCTTTTCTTGTGGCCGCACCGATGATTAATGAAGTCGCGCTGGTCCTGCTCTTCGGCCTCTTCGGCTGGAAGACCGCACTGCTTTATGCTACCACCGGATTACTTATCGCTATCGTTTCCGGCTGGGTGATCGGCAAACTGAAAGTAGAGCGCTTCGTCGAAGAATGGGTTTATGAAATAAAAGCCGGTGATTTTCAGATGGCGGAAGGCAAAGTCACTTTCACTGATAGAATTCAGGCGGGCCATACCGCGGTTGTGGATATCGTTTCCAAAGTCTGGATTTACATTGTAGCCGGCATTGCGGTCGGCGCGGCCGTTCATGGCTATGTGCCGGAAAACTTTATGGCCTCAATCATGGGCAAGGAAGCGTGGTGGTCGGTTCCACTGGCAGTGTTGATTGGTGTTCCGCTTTATTCCAACGCGGCAGGCATCATCCCCATTCTGCAGGCGCTGCTCGAAAAGGGAGCGGCTTTAGGCACGGCTCTGGCCTTTATGATGTCGGTAATCGGGCTATCGCTTCCGGAAATGATCATTTTAAGAAAAATTATCAAACTGCCGCTGATTGTAATTTTTATCAGCGTGGTCGCCACAGGCATTATGATTGTGGGATTCCTGTTTAATTTAATTTATTAAAATTCAACAAACAAAAAAGGAGATTAATTATGGCTGACTTAAGTAAACCAGAAACTAATTTAATTTATGCTTGTTCCGGTGCGGCTGATGTTGGTGCGATTGCCGACCAAGTGGCCAGGAGGCTACGCTCTGAAGGTGTTGCTAAAATGACATGTCTTGCCGGTATTGGCGCGGAATTACCCTCCCATGTGCAATCTGCCAAAGACTCAGATGTTAATATTGCAATTGACGGATGCTCTGTGGCATGAGCGAAAAAGACACTCGAAAAAATCGGCGTTATACCTGTCTCTTTTATTTTGACAGACATGGGTCTAGTCAAAGGCGAGACGCCCGTCGCGGAGAAAACTATTATTGAAATGTGTGAAAAAATCAAAAGTTCCAACAGCAACTCTGCTCCACCTGTGCAAACAGGAACTGGCGGATGCTCTTGCGACGGCAAATGCTAAATAAATAAAGAAAGGGTTCTAATCAACATGCATAACACCAAAGATACAGGCTATTTGTTTTTGCTTATCCTCATTACTCTTTTCTTCTGCGTGGGGGCATCACAACAAACACAACCACCCACACAGGTAACCGACAAGGTGATCGTCTATTACTTCCACGGCAATTATCGTTGCCCTTCTTGTATGACAATAGAACGATATACGCGGGAAAGCGTAGAGGTGACTTTTGCAAAGGAACTGAAAAGCGGTCAAATCGAGTTTAAGAGCATCAATGTCGATTTACCGGCTAATAGCCATTACGTAAAGGACTATAAACTTTATACGAAGTCCGTAATTATTTCGGATGTGATACAGGGGCAAGAGCAGCGCTGGAAAAACCTCCAGAAGGTATGGGAACTACTTCGTAACGAGAAGGATTTCAAGGCCTATGTCAAGCGTGAGACCGCCGCTTATTTACAGGGGAAACACTCTTGAACAACATGATGTTTGACATCGGGATGGCCGTCTGGTTTGGCATTCTCACCTCCATAAGCCCGTGTCCTCTGGCGACCAATATTACAGCTATTTCTTTCATCAGCCGGCGAGTAGACAAGGCCAGTCATGTTTTGCTCTCCGGCCTGCTTTATACAGCAGGAAGAATGGCGGCTTACATTATCCTGGGAATTGCCCTGGTCTCCAGCACACAGTTTGTACCTCCCGTAGCCAACTTTTTACAAAATTATATGGTTTATCTGCTCGGACCGGCATTGATCATCATCGGCGTTTTGCTCCTCGACATTTTCAGGATCAATCTTTTTAGCAATGGAGTCATGTGGAATGGTCTGCAAAAACGGATTGAGCAATCGGGAATCTGGGGAGCATTACCGATGGGGCTCGTTTTTGCCCTCTCGTTCTGCCCGGTATCGGCGGCTCTCTTTTTTGGCAGCTTGTTTTCCCTGGCAATCAAGCAGCAATCGATGGTGGTCCTGCCTGCTATTTATGGCATTGGCACGGCAATACCCGTTCTGGCATTTGCCTTTATACTGGCCTTTTCAGCAAACGCTATTGGTAGAGTCTTCAATATCCTGACTGTTTTTGAGAAATGGGCGAGAAACGCCACAGGTGCAATCTTCATACTTGCGGGACTGTATTTGGTTTTTATGAAAACATAAATTAACAGTGTTTTTGGTGTCTATTTAATATTTAAAAACATATTATTACCAGGAGGATATAATTATGTCGGAACACGTTGCCAGTAGATTATCTTTCTTGGATCGCTTCCTCACTTTGTGGATTTTCGCCGCCATGCTTTTAGGAGTAGGCCTTGGCTATTTCATTCCCGGAGTGGAAAGTTTCATTAATAAATTTCAGGTGGGCACAACGAATATTCCCATCGCCGCCGGACTTATTCTGATGATGTATCCACCTTTTGCCAAAGTGAAATACGAAGACTTACCGGAAGTTTTCCATAACGGAAAAGTTCTTGGATTATCGCTTGTGCAAAACTGGCTGATCGGACCTGTTTTAATGTTTATACTGGCGATTGTGTTTTTACCGGACAAACCAGAATATATGGTTGGCCTGATTATGATAGGGCTTGCGCGCTGTATCGCGATGGTTATTGTCTGGAATGAACTGGCCAAAGGCAACACGGAATACGCCGCCGGCCTTGTCGCTTTTAACAGTATTTTTCAGGTTCTTTTTTACAGCGCTTTCGCCTGGTTTTTTATTACCGTCCTACCGCCCTATTTCGGATTTTCCGGTAGTATCGTCGAGGTAAGTATCGGACAGATTGCCAAAAGCGTTTTTATCTATCTGGGCATTCCCTGTATTGCCGGTGCTCTGACAAGACTTATCGGCGTGAAGCTCGTGGGGAAAGAAAAATATCATGCGCGTTTTGTGCCGCTGATCTCGCCGCTCACGCTCATCGCCCTGCTTTTCACCATCGTTGTCATGTTCAGCCTGAAGGGCAATCTGATTATTACACTCCCCCTGGACGTTGTAAGAATTGCTATTCCACTGCTGATCTATTTTGTGGTTATGTTTTTAGTATCGTTTTATCTGGGAAAAAAGATGGGCGCGGATTACTCCAAAACAACAACACTTGCTTTCACCGCGGCCAGTAACAATTTTGAATTGGCTATTGCCGTGGCCATTGCCGTCTTTGGCATTAATTCCGGCGCGGCCTTCGCCGCTGTCATCGGCCCGTTAGTAGAGGTGCCGGTGATGATAGGCCTGGTCAATGTGGCTTTGACGTTTCAAAAGAAATATTTCCAGGTACGTACTTGATTATAATCCAATGGTAAGAGACATTGTAAAATGAGCTTACGGGGGAAAATAGCTGAATTTTTCGGTCTGAGAAAAAGTATGGTGGCCTTGCTCGCTATGGTCGTGCTGGTCGGCCTGGGCGAGAAAATGGCCGAACGCTTTTTGCCGATTTATCTTATGGCTTTGGGCGGCGGCGCAATTACCATCGGCCTGCTCAACGGCATGACCAATTTGCTTTCCGCTCTCTATTCCTTTCCCGGCGGCTATCTGAGCGACCGCATGGGTTACAAAAAAGCACTGCTGGTTTTCAACCTGATTGCCTTGTTTGGTTACGCCATTGTAATTTTCTTTCCCTACTGGCAGGCAGTGCTTGTCGGCGCAATATTTTTCCTTTCCTGGTCGGCAATATCACTTCCCGCTACCATGAGCCTTGTTTCCCGCGTGCTGCCAGCAGACAAACGCACCATGGGCGTTTCGCTGCATTCGCTTGTCCGAAGGCTGCCCATGGCTTTGGGGCCAATCATCGGCGGAGTTTTAATCGGCATCTATGGGGAAAAATCAGGTGTGCGACTGGCTTTCGCGGGTGCCTTTATTTTGGGTATCGTTTCCCTTCTTCTGCAGCAAGTTATGATTGAGGAAGATAAAGGTGCGTGCGGAGAAGCGGAGAAACGCCCTTCGCGTCTCTGGCAATTCATGAGCCCCTCGCTGCGCAGTTTGCTTGTTTCCGATATTCTTATCCGCTTTGCCGAGCAGATTCCTTATGCCTTTGTGGTTGTCTGGTGCATAAAAGATAATGGCATTACCGCTACTGAGTTTGGAATTCTCACCGCTATTGAAATGACCACGGCCTTGTTGATTTATTTGCCGGTGGCCTATCTGGCCGACCGTTCCACGAAAAAACCTTTCGTCGTAATCACGTTTTTCAACTTTACTCTTTTCCCGCTGGTTATTTTTTTCGCGCATTCTTTCTGGATGATGGTGATAGCGTTCATTATACGGGGGTTGAAGGAATTTGGCGAGCCGACGCGCAAAGCGTTGATTATGGATCTGGCGCCGGAAGACAAAAAGGCCGGAATGTTTGGTCTATACTATTTGATTAGGGATATCATTGTCTCCATCGCCGCTTTTGGCGGAGCCTTCCTGTGGCAAATATCTCCACAGGTAAACTTCTTTGCTGCCTTTGCCTGCGGACTTATCGGAACAATTTATTTCTGGATATTCGGAAAAGACCTGATTCCTTCAGCATCGGGAAATCAGATGAATCCCCCGCCCAAATAAAATTTATTATGTCTTTCCTGGGCTGATACTGCCTTATGCCATGAAAAAACGCGGCCGGTCACCGAGACTGGCCGCGCTATGCGACGACGGACCAATGAAGTAAGTGCTTAAATATTTCAGCTATGCTTTTAAACGATTCCGCGGCTCAGGCAGCAGCAAGGCGTCTTGATTTTTTCTTCAGTTGGCTTATCTGATGCCTCAGTCGGGAGGATTTCTCGTTTTCTTTATATACATACTTGCCAATTAATATAGAAGATGGTTATACTTATGACTAATATTATAAATGTTATTCCGGAGAGTAATAGAAGATGGAGTCTTTTGTGTTATGCTTTGTTCCTCTTTTTGTGGCTGTCGATGCCATTGGCGTATTACCTTTATTCATGAATCTTACCGAAGGCATCGAGCAGAGTAAAATCAAAAATATTATTATTCAGTCAATGATTACGGCATTGATTGTCGCACTTGCTTTTATCGCTGTAGGGACTGCAACTCTGAAATTGCTGGGCATCAGTGTTGCCGACTTCATGATCGCAGGCGGCATGCTTCTCTTTTTAATTTCCGTTCGGGATGTCCTTTCCACCGAGAAAAAAAATTATGCGATTGACCTGGAAAGTATGGGCGCAGTACCCATCGGCGTACCGCTAATCACAGGGCCGGCCGTGTTGACCACATCCATGCTTTTGATTAACGAGCATAGTTTGTTTATTACGTCTTTGGCCATTATTGCCAATATTTTGATTGCCGGCGCCGTATTTTTCATGGCCCCGCTTATCAACCGGATTATTGGAAAAACAGGTTCCAAAACGATATCTAAAATTACCAGCCTGCTTCTGGCTGCAATCGGTGTAATGATCATTCGCCGGGGAATTGCCATATTTATTGCTCATGGTATCTGATTTTACATGTCACTCGGCGCTATTTAGCACTTTAGCAATCAATATTGCCGTAACCTATATATTTCGAGACCTTATTCGACCTGTATATTCCCTTAAATTTCTTGATAAATATTTTTTGAGCCAATACTTGACATTATGACTTTAAAAATATATAAGGCGCAACCTGCATAAAAAGGCCAGGATGTCCCCATCGTCTAGAGGCCTAGGACACGGGCCTTTCACGCCTGTAACCGCGGTTCGAATCCGCGTGGGGACGCCAATATACACATAAAAATGGCAACTTGGAAAAAGTTGCCATTTTTGTTTATCTAACATCTAAATTTGAATCTTATTCTTCTTTTTTCTTACCTGACTTCTTTTTTGTTGCTTCTTCATCCGCGTCAGCCGACTGTTTTTTCGGTTTTTTCGGTGCTTCTCCATCCGAAGCAGCCGGTTGCTTCTTTGGTTCTTTATCAGCCTTCTTTTGTTTCGGCTGGGCCTGTTTTTGTTCCGTTTTTTCCTCTTTTTTCGCCGCCAGATCAGCCATTTTTTGCACTTTAGCTTGCGCTAAGGCCTCGGTAAGTTTAACAAATTTCTCAAACGCCGCAATCCTTACATTAGTCTCTTTTATTTTTGATTTCAGGCTTTTAACAAGAGGATCTTTTTGAGCTTTATCTTCGCCAATCCCTTTTTGAGCCAGTTGCTGCAAACGCAAATCAAGTCTTTTTTGAAATATCTTGAGCTGTTCAATTCTCACATCCTTGCTTTTTGATGCCATTTTTCCCTCTCCTTGTGTTTATTAAATAATTCTTTTATGAAAATAACAATATTTTCACTTTAAAGCTATAAATATTATTACTTATAAATCATTTTTTCCTTACTATCTTCGTGTCATCAATCCAATGACTTCAATATGCTCAGTCTGCGGAAACATGTCCACAGGCAAGAGACTTTGCAGATCATAACCACATTCATCTAAATATTTAACATCCCTTGCCTGCGTGGCAGGATTACAGGAAACATAAATAATTTTTTGCGGCTGCAAATCTGCCATTGCCTTTAACATTGTTTTTTCACAACCTGTGCGTGGGGGATCAAGGACAATCAAATCGATTTTATTCCCTTGCGGCAGAAATCTTCCCTGCAATACGTTTTCGATATCCCCGTAAATAAATTTTGCATTTTTCACACCGGCATTTTCGGCATTTATTTGCGCATACTTTACTGATTTTTCATTTATTTCAATCCCTATAACATGTTTAGCATAGGACGAAAGAAAAATAGAAAATAGTCCGCTACCGCAATATGCATCAACTAAAGTATTTATTTCATCAGCCGCAGCCAAACGGCAAACCTCATCGACCAATTGATCCGTCAAATATAAATTGGCCTGAAAAAA
>JQOA01000071.1 GCA_000753945.1 Smithella sp. D17
TTTTGCGTGTGGAAGCATTTCCCGCAATACGAGTTACCGCATACGAAATCGAACACAAAAAGACCGGCGCCAAGGTTTTGCATCTGCACTCCTTCGATCGTGAAAATTTATACGCGATTGGTTTTCGCACTCCGCCGGCTGATTCGACGGGACTTCCGCACATACTGGAACATTCCGTTCTGGCGGGCTCCGAGAAGTATCCGCTGAAAGACGTTTTTAAAGAGTTGATGCGTTCGACGTTGCAAACGTTTATCAACGCTTTCACCTACCCTGATAAAACAGTTTATCCGGTGGCCAGTCAAATAAAAACTGATTATTTCAATCTGGCCCGTGTTTACACCGATTTGGTGCTGCATCCGAGGCTGCTTAAGGAAACTTTTTTTCAGGAAGGTCACCACCTCGAACTTTCCGTGCCGGATGATTTAGAAAGCGACCTGATTATTTCAGGTATAGTTTACAACGAAATGAAAGGCGCATACTCATCTCCTGATTCGCTGATGTATAAAGTTATCCAGGAGAATATCTACCCCGATAGTATTTACGCTTTTGATTCCGGCGGTGATCCCGACGTGATTCCCACACTCACTTACGAACAGTTTTGTGAATTTCATCGCACCTATTATTCGCCGGCCAATGCACGGTTTTTAATTTACGGTGATATTACCACCTCCGAGCATCTTGCATTTCTTTCCGAAATGCTCTCTGGTTTTGATCGCGTGGAAATAGATTCTTCCATCAAAAGTCAGAAACGTTTGACAGCGCCCCGCATTATCCGGAGCTTCTACCCCATAGGAAAAGATGAACCCCTCGAAAATAAAACGATGGTAAATATCGCCTGGATGATGTCCGACAACACCGATCATGAAACTTCGCTTATTCTGGAAATAATCTCCGCCCTTCTTGTGGGCAGCGCGGCCAGTCCCTTGCGCAAAGCGTTGATTGATTCCGGCCTGGGTGAAGACCTCACCCCGATAAGCGGTATTGAAGCTGATTTGAAGCAATTAATGTTTTGCGCCGGTTTGAGGAACACGCAAAGTGCGGATGCGCAAAAGATTGAACAGCTGATTTTTGATACTATAAAAAATATTGTAGACGATGGCTTTGACAAGGAACTGATAGAAGGTGTCCTGCATCAAGTTGAATTTCATGGCAAAGAAATAGTTCGCGGCTCTTATCCTTACGGCATTGCGTTGATGGGCGGCATCTTTCAAACATGGCTCTATGACGGAGATCCTTTAATCGGATTGGATTTTCCCCGGATAATTGAAAATATCCGCCAACTTTGGGCGGCAGATCCTCAAATATTCCAAAAGATGACCAAGCTTTGGTTTTTGGATAATCCTCATCGCATCCTGGCGATTATGGAACCGGATTCCGATTTCAACGAAAAGAAAGAAAAAGCCCTACAGGATAAGATGGCCAAACTGAAATCATCGCTGACCAAAAGTAATTTGGCGCAAATAAACACTCAGGCGGCCCAGTTGAAGAAATTTCAAGCGGAGCCGGATTCGCCGGAAGACGCGGCAACAATACCAAAATTAAAGCTCGATGATATTCAGCAATCAATAGAAACCATTCCCTCGCAAAATTCTCTAATCGGAGGAGTGCCCGCTCTGGAACATGATCTCTTTACCAACGGCATCGCTTATGTTGATTTGGCCTTTGATATAGCGCATGTGCCGGAAGAGCTTCAGCCTTATCTTCCGCTTATGGGTAAAATCATTACCGGAATGGGCGCCGCCGGTTTTACTTATGAGGAGATGGCCAAGCGCATCGCCCTCACTATGGGCGGTTTCGGCTATGATCTGGCTACGGGCTTTTCCGCGGATGCCAGTACAAACTGGCAAAAAATGGTTTTCTCCTTTAGCGCGCTTTACCGCAATCTACCGGAAGCAATAAATATTGTGAGCGATACTATTTGCGCCGGAGATTTGAGCGCATACGCGCGCATGCGTGATTTAATCTCCGAGAGAAAAAATAATCTGCAATCGGCCATTGTTCCTTCAGGTCACATTTTTGCTAAAATGGCGGCAGGCGCCGCGCTTAGCCTTCCCGCTTATCGGGATGAACAATGGCATGGCCGCACGCAACTGAAATTCGTGCAAAACCAGGCCAATGATTTTGAATCAACCAGACAAGATTTGCGCGAAAAACTGGAAGCATTACGAAAAATTTTATTTAACAAGGGCAACCTGATCATAAATGTAACTGCCGAAACTAACGGACTGAAGATCGTAGAAGAAAATATTGTACGACTTCTGGATAAGATGCCGAAAGCAGCACCGATGCAAACAACAACAAAACCAGGTTTGCCTCCTGTTTTTGCCGGCATTTCCATACCCGCGCAGGTATCTTACGTTGCCTATGTTTTGAAAGCGCCGGCTTATATTGATCCGGCTTCCGCGCTGTTAATGATTTCGGCCAAAGAACTATCCAACAATTATCTTTACAAGTATATTCGTGTGCAGGGCGGAGCTTACGGCGGAATGTCTTCTTTCGATTCAACGCTGGGCCTGTTTTCTTTTCTTTCTTATCGCGACCCGCATATTGTGGAAACACTACAGGTATTCAAAGACGCGCAAGCGTTCTATTCTCAAAATGAAATTTCATTAGAAGAAATGGAAAAGGCAATCATCAGTACGATTGGTATGCTGGATAGACCATTAGATCCGGCGGGACGCGGACACGTAGCCTTGATACGTAGTTTCGCCGGGATTAATGACGATATGCGCCGGAAATTCAGAGATGATATTTTGTCCG
Organism: Smithella sp. D17; assembly: GCA_000753945.1. GTDB lineage: Bacteria > Desulfobacterota > Syntrophia > Syntrophales > Smithellaceae > Smithella. The sequence goes on from JQOA01000071.1 coordinate 2,761, forward strand.
CTACTCCGCAAAAATTAAAAAATACTTTGGCAGATTATTTTTCCCGGGCGGTAAAATCAGCGGCAGTGGCCGTGTATTCCGCTCCCGAGAAGTTAAATGAAGCCAACACAAGGATGGAAGAAAAACTTGTTCTGGAAAACATTTTTGAATCCTGATATCATTCCTCTTTCCGAGGTCATTCCAAGACCAGTGTTTTATTCCAATTTTCCATTATATGACAGCCACCGGTTTGTTATCTTGTTTAACCCATTGAGTTTTAATCATGCCTCCTGCCTACTTCTGTCTTCAGGCGACAGCATATATGTCAATTGGCAATTTTTGCAGAGTCAGTTCTTTCAACTGAACTTTGGTGCTGGCATTATCTATGTCGATGCCTACCAAATTTCCTTCCACATCGTAATCTAATACAATTCCGGCAGAAATCTCACTACTCTTAACGCTGGTTTTTTCAGACAGATCAATATATAGGGAATCAGTTTCGGGATAATAATTCAATTTCATGGCTTAAACCTCCTATCGGGAAATGCATTATGAATCGTTTTCCTATCACTTAAAGTAATTACGCGCAGCACATATCCTTCAAGTTCCGGTATTGAGCCCCAAAAGCGAAAACGATTATTCTCCTGCGGCTCAACCCTGAGCGGATTTTCGATCACACTGATGCACCACTCCTTTTTAAGATAAGACCGCTTTCTCAATACTTCTTTCTCAAAATATTCTGTAAAACTGTAATTTTTCAAATTCATAATATATATTCGTCAAGCTTTGTTTTGCCGACTTGTATTCTATAATTGGAATTTACAGCAATTGTATTGATTTGTCGAATATTTATTTTGGGAAAAAATCGGGCAGTGGCGATCTTTTTTCGCCGCCTCGCCTACGGTAATTTCTAAAACATTTTCCGGCCAGAAAAGCGGCATTCCACGGCAGCGCTTCGCGGAGAAAGTATTGCGGCGGCATGGCTTCTTCGAGATCCTCTATCCTGTCAAAACCAATGGAGACTTCCGCATATATAATAGGATTTATAACGAGAATATTATTCTCTGCATACAATGAAAGCGTCTCGGATGACCATGTGAACCATCGCTCATCCTCTGTAAAAATATCAAGTAGCACATTACTGTCAACAAGAACATTAGACATTTTAACCTCTGGTTAGCGCCAATATATCATCAGTAGTCATATTTACTGTCGCTCTACCTTTCATATTCATGGATAAGACGTTTTCCTCGTTGAGCGGCATTTTTAACTTTTTTCAATCGCACTATTTTGTCTATAAATTCGAACTCGACTTCCGTATTCGGTAAAAGCCCCGCTCTCTGGCGAATATCTGCCGGTATTGTTACCTGTCCTTTTGAAGTTATACGCATACTTAACCTCTCTTACTTTTCTTTTTCTTACTTTTATCATTTCATAATAAAATATGCAAAGCAAAAATGATGGTGTCGTAAAAAGTCCAAACATCGTTATACCGGTCGCCGTGTATTCCTCGCCTGATAAGTTAAATGATGCCAACACAAGGATGGAAGAAAAACTTGTCGTGGAACATCTTTTTGAGTTTTAGATCATTTCGCTCTCAAAGGATAACGAAGCGGCATGCAGGAGGAACGCGCCCATATCCCCTCCCCGGCATTCGCCGGGCTGTGCGCTGGCGCGAAGTCGGGAGAATTTCCGAGAGGGGTCATGCAGTGACGGAGGTGGATAAAAAACTTCCGGCCTACAACTCGCTGAACATTACATAGGCAATAAAACGTCCACCCCCTGCCCCCGCCGGCGGGGGACATTCTATGTCATACCGGGTTGCTGGAGCAATCATCCGGCATTTGCCGGACATGTGTTGATTGCTCCGAAATGTGTCTTGATTTTATCAATATTAAGTGATAATTTACTACATCAAGCTTAATAAGTTATATAAAGGGATACATAAATGCCAATCATAAAACCTATTTCAACTCTACGTGGACGATGTAATAAAAA
>JQOA01000072.1 GCA_000753945.1 Smithella sp. D17
AGCCGCGTTGCTTAAATATTTCTTTATTGACGATGTCTTTCAAAATCATGGCCATAAAAACCTAATTAAAAATGTTTTCACCTTGTATATTCCAACGGGTATTATTGTATTTTCCCATTAATTCATTTTTTAAAGTTTCTTCCGCGGATGTTAAAGTTTCTTCCACCAGATCTATCCCCAGCTCCTCGATAAAACCTTTTTTCAATTGAAAACAAATTCCCCGCGCATCAACCGGTGAAGCAATTTCTTCGTTGACCGCTGTCACTGTTTCTCTTAGTTGTTCTACTTGCCGGGATGTGCGCGAAGGCAATAAAAAATCCGCTGTCTTCACCGGATCAAAAGCTAAAAGCAATGAACCATGCTGTAAGAATCCACCTCGTCTTCTCACCTGAGCGCTGCCGCAAATTTTACGCCCTTTAACTAAAAGCTCATTTTTAGAAGGAACCGAAAAGCAGTAAGTTTCAGCTTTTTGTGCCGGCAAAGCCCGGCCACTTTCGACTAAATCCGCCTTTATTCCCAAATAAGCCAGGCCGCAAGCAATACATTTGCTGATCACTTTATATGTTCCCGGAATATCGGGCGGGAATAATTTTTCCTGATCCGAAGCGACAACAGAATAAGTAATTTCATTAAAATGGAAAACGGCTTTTCCCCCTGTTATTCTTCTGGCGACATCAATTCCGGCGCTGTAACATTTTTCGATATTTACTTCCTTTCTTGCGTCTTGAAAATAACCAATGGAAATTGCCACCGGCCGCGAATTATAAAATCTAATCGTGGGGGCTTTTTTGTTTTTTATGGTTTCATGAAAAATCGCCTCATCTATAGCCATGTTTTCAAATATATTATGATATTGAAAATTTAATAGTCTCCATGACATAGAAAAGGATCAGTCTATTTCTTTTTGTGTTATAAGATCATTATAACTGGAAGCAGCCATAAGGTCTTCTATTTGATCCAAGTTATCCATTTCAATAATAATCAACCACCCGGTATCGTACGGATCCCTGTTTATTATATCGCTGTCGTCAATAATATCTTCATTAACAATAACGATAGTGCCACTGACGGGAGCAATCAAGTCCACTACTTCTTTGACGGATTCGATGGAACCAAAGGTTTCGTCGCGTTCCACATAAGTATCGGCTTCAAGAAATTCAACGGAGAGAATGTCTCCCAGTCTTTCCTGAACATAATCGGTAATTCCTATTGTAGCCATAGATCCATCAACCCGGACCCATACGTGTTCGGAACTATAAAGCACATCTTCTGGCAATACTTTCATAACAGCACAACCTCTGCTTTTATTCTATAATGATAAGTTCTTTATCCATTTTTGTAATCTTTTCGCAACTATTTTTTTTCACCAGAACTGTATCTTCGATTCGTATGCCCCAAAGCCCCGGGATATACAAACCAGGTTCAATAGTTACAACCATATTTGGCTTTAAAATATCAGTGGAATGGGAGGACAAACGTGGCGCTTCATGAACTTCCAAACCTACACCATGCCCTGTACCATGAACAAAGTACCGGACGTATTTTTCTCCAAAAACGCTTCGGACACACCGGTCAATACCGGCTGCGGAAACGTTTGCCTTAACACAAGATAAAGCCTGATCATGAGCGTTTTTCACCATTTGATAAGCATTTTTTTGCCTGTCTGTCAATTTCCCAAAAGCAATTGTACAGGTTTCATCCGAGCAATAGCCCTGATACTTAACGCCAAAATCGATAACAACAAAATCTCCTTTTTTTATTTTTCTATCCGTTGGCTGAGCATGGGGAAATGCGGCGTTTTCCCCTGCGGCAACAATCGCTCCAAACGCGAGTTCATCGGCCCCGGCTCTTCGCGCTTCAATTTCCAATTCCAGCGCCACTTCCTTTTCCGTAAAACCGGTCTTTATTTTACCTATCAGTGAGCGAATGGAAGAAGAGGAAATTTCCGCGGCTTTCTTCATCAGCGCTATTTCTGTTTTGTCTTTGTATGCCCGAAGCAATTTCAACTCATCATTTAAAGCAACCAATACTCCCTGACGCACATGGCTTGTCAATTGATTGTACATTCCCAGGGTTATCGAATTCGCTTCAAAACCAATACGTTTTAGTTTAAACTTTTTTATCGCCTGATTGATTCCTTCAATTTTATCCTTGTATTCTATTATCCGCAGACCGTCCGTTTCCATGCCGGCCTGAGTAATGTAACGGCCATCAACAAGCAAATTTGTTTCGTCGGAATTAATCAAAAGGACACCTTCACTGCCTGTAAAACCGGAGAGGTAACGGATATTGTTCATATTAAAAAAAATCAGACTATCGATTTTGCAGGAAGAAAATTTTCTCCGAAGGCGGGATATTCTATCCGGTAATTCTTTTTTTGTTTGTGGCATGTATTTTCAACCTATCGACATTTTTAAGCCAGGAGGACAACATCGTAATCAGTTTATCCGAATCAAATTTTTTAACAACAGTTGACGAGGAATCGAGTGATTTTTTGAGCGAATCAAGTTTTGCGGCGGCCTGAATGTTTTGCGGTTCTTTTTTTATTATTTCTTCAAGGATTTTTCGCGCTACCGGCAAGTGACCTTGTCTGATATAAAGCTCCGCAAGAGTCACTGTAAACAATTCCGGTTCAGGAATATTTTCATCTATTATATCAATTTCATTTACAGGATGATCTTCCTGATCAAGAAGAGTCATTTTTTCAATAACCATTCTCGCGTCTTCAGCGCCGGGATGCAAAGAAAGAAATTTCTCGTAACAAAACGCGGCATCCTGATGGAAACCACTTTTCCGGTAAACATCACCTATCCGGTCATAGACAAAAGACAAATCCGAAATAATATTGCCAACATCACGCAAAATATCACGCGCTTCATCAATTCTTCCCATGCCGATTAGAGCGCTGCCGGCAATTACATAAACATCGGCATCGGCCGACATTAATCTAAGACGTTCCTGTGCAAGATTTAACGCATCAGGAAATTTATTCTGTTCAAGCAGCGTTTCCGCTTCATTAAGAAAATTTATATGATTTTTCCCGGAAGTATTTTTTTTCATAATTTTCTGCTAGTCGATTAAATAGAATTATTTCAAGGACTGCAAATAATTTTTAGCAAGCCGTCCGAAAGAAGAGTCCGGCGATAATCTAACAACGGTCTGAAACGCTTTTTTAGCATTTTTATTATCTTCAGTCCTGAAATAACACTGACCCAATAAAAATTGAGCATCCACAAGAGAAGGATCTAATTCCACGGATTTCTTAAAATGACGAATAGCTTCCAGAGGGTTATCCTGATCAAAATAAATTAATCCCATATTTTTCTCAATTTGCGGCCGTAACGTGGTTCGGGGATCGGCATTAAGCGCTTCCTGATATTTCGCTATAGCTTTATTATAATCTTTTTTGGAATAGTAAGCCCAGGCCATATTATAAAGGGACATTGCAGGCGTATCGTATAAATGATTACGGAGAGCTTCTTCAAACTCCTCAATGGCCTGTTCCCAAAGTCCGCTGTCTAAATACAACGTGCCCAAAAAATTATGCGCTTCAGAATAATTTTCATCCAGAGAGATTGCTTCTTTAAATTCCTCTATGGCTTTATCCTTCATGCCCTTTCCATGGTAAGATATGCCTAAGTAATAATGAACCTTGGGATTGCCGGAATAATATTTTTCCGATTCCAGCAACTCTTTCAGGGCGCTGTTATACTGACCGGCGCCAATATAAGAAATGCCTTTGTTCAAAAAAAGTTCTGATTGTTCTCTGTGCCAGGGGGTATAAGTACAGGAGGAACAAAGAAGTATTGTCAGACAAACGAAAAACAAGGAAGTTTTATTTATAATAAACTTATTTTTATGAACAACCATTTTAAACCTGAATAAATATAGCAACGGTCAGCTTAAAACCGATATAGAATGATTAATTTATAATTTTCCCCGCACTTTATTTAATATTGTCACCTTTTAATATCCTGGGTGTCACAAAAACTAACAGCTGTTTTTTGTTACGATTTATATTCTCGGTTTTAAATAACCAACCCAGAACGGGGATCTTCTGCAGCCAGGGCCATCCACTTACCGATGTAGATTCATCAATCGACATAACTCCGCCAACAACAACTGTGTCTCCATCACTAATAACAACCTTTGATTCAATCTCACTTTTCTTGATGGGAGGATTACCCTGCACTTGATTTGTCCAATCGGGACTGTCATTACTGGCCTTGATGTCCATGGAAATTTTTCCTTCATCAGTTATTTTGGGCGTTACTTCCAATTTCAATAAGGCTTCTTTAAAAGAAACAGTTGCCGGTGAAGTACCGGATGCCGGAGTTGTATACGGGACCTCCGTGCCCTGCTTAATAATAGCTTTAATGCCCTCCATCGTCACAACTTTAGGCGCAGAAATCAATTTTCCTGTACCGTTCTCTTCCAAAGCGGCCAATTGAGTTTCGAGAAAGCCCGTTGCGCCGCCAAATACCAGACCGATAACCGGCCCCGTCACAGCAGTGGGGAAATTTACCGCCGCCATGGTTTTAGAGGTAAGGCCGACTTGAGGAGGATAATTTTGTGTATATGGAGTTGGTGTTGTAGCTGTAGAGCTGCCACCGGTTACACCCAGACCATAAGTGCCGTCACTGACTTTCTGCTGATTTCCAAAGCCCCACTCAACTCCGATTTTTCTGACAAAATCTTCAGTCGCCTCGACAATCTTTGCTTCAATTAATACTTGTTTTAACAAACCTTTTTCCGCCATCATTTTTTGTTCTCTGGCTTTCCGTTCGTCGTCAGCCTTATTTTGATCATCCGCAGCCCTCGCTTTGTCAGCTTCATCTTTTTTCTTTCTATCCAGGGTTGTTACTGTAATGATATGGCCTGTTTGCCTTTTAGTTAAACTATTCAAGTCCAATATCGTATCCAAGGCCTGCTTCCATGGAACATTTTTCATAGATAAAGTTATAGAACCCTTTACATCTTCGCTGGAGACAATACTGACATTACCGGATTCGGCCATCAGACGTAAGACATCGTCAATAAAGAAATATTTAAGCAACGCGGCT
>JQOA01000073.1:0-3263 GCA_000753945.1 Smithella sp. D17
ATGGGCTTAATCCGGTTAAAGCCAGGCTGATTAAAAGACCGGGACAATATCAATAAATTAATTTAATAAATTCACGCAACCGGACCCCATAATTCTGAAGTTGTGCCCTTGATATATTTCCATAAATATTATAGGTTCTTTTGGTAATTTTTTATGGAACTGAAGGAGTTTTAATTTACTAATGACGGAAGTTGCAAGTTCAAATCCCTCTGATTTTATCCGCGATATCATCGACAACGATTTAAAAACCAACAAAAATGACGGGAAAGTCGCTACCCGTTTCCCGCCGGAACCCAACGGTTATATCCATATCGGGCATGCCAAGTCCGTATGCCTCAATTTCGGCCTTGCCCGACAGTATCAGGGAACCTGCAATCTCAGGCTGGACGACACTGATCCCGCCGGAGAATCCATGGAATTCGTCGAATCGATCATCCGTGATATCCGCTGGCTGGGATTCGACTGGGATGACCGTCTTTTTTATGCCTCCGATTATTTCGAGAAGATTTATCAATTTGCCATTGAGCTCATCAAAACCGGTAATGCCTATGTTTGCAGCTTGTCCCCGGATGAAGTACGGGAACAACGTGGAACGTTCACCGAACCGGGCAAGGAAAGTCCTTATCGAAACCGTTCCGTGGAAGAGAATCTGGATATGTTTGGCCGAATGAGGGCTGGCGAGTTTACGGATGGCGCCCATACTCTGCGAGCTAAAATTGATATGGCTTCTCAGAACATTGTCCTGCGCGATCCCGTAATCTATCGTATCAAACGAGAACCGCATTACCGCACAGGAACAAAATGGGTCATCTATCCCATGTACGACTTCGCGCACTGTCTTTCCGACGCTTTGGAAGGTATTACCCACTCTATATGCACACTGGAATTTGAAAACAACCGGCCTCTTTACGACTGGATAGTGGAGCGGCTAATAACAGGCAACCGTCCACGGCAAATTGAATTTGCCCGCCTTAATTTAAGTTACACAGTGCTTAGCAAACGCCGGCTTATCGAACTGGTGGAAAAAGATTATGTAAAAGGATGGGACGATCCGCGCATGCCCACAGTTTCAGGAATGCGCCGCCGTGGTTACACTCCTGAGGCGATACGAAATTTCTGTGCCCAAATAGGCATAGCCAAAAACGACAACCTGATCGACATGGCTCTTCTGGAGCACTGCATCCGCGAAGAGCTCAACGAATACGCTCCCCGTGCAATGTGCATTTTACGGCCTATTCGCATTGTTATCGACAATTATCCTGAAAACAAAGTGGAACAATTCGAGTGCGCCAATCATCCGCAAAAACCGGAAATGGGCACGCGCAAAGTTCCTTTTTCCAAAGTGCTCTATATCGAGCACGACGACTTCATGGAAAATCCGCCGAAAAAATATCATCGGCTGGGTCCGGGGCGTGAAGTCCGCCTCCGCAATGCCTATGTTATAAAATTCGAAAGCATGTTTAAGGACGATCAAACCGGCGAAGTATTGGAGCTGCACTGCAGTTACGATCCGGCAACTCTCAACGGTCCACCAGCAGACGGACACAAGGTGCCGGGTGTTATCCACTGGGTATCGGCCCAGCACTGTGTTCCCGCCGAGGTGCGCTTGTACGACCGGTTGTTCAATATTGAAAATCCGGGAAGCGAAGAGAACTTTGTTAAATATCTGAACCCGAATTCCCTGGAAACTCTTACAGAGTGCTATGCCGAACAGAACCTGAAAAGCGCCGCACCGGGAAGCCAGTTTCAATTTGAAAGACTGGGGTATTTTTGCGTGGACGCGAAGGATTCAAAAGAAGGGAGCCCTGTCTTCAACAGAGTTGTACCACTTAGGGATTCGTGGGCTAAGATTGCCGGAGGTGACAAAAAATAAAAATGGCTGGGGAATAAGGATTCGAACCTTAATAAACGGAGTCAGAGTCCGTTGTCCTACCATTGAACGATTCCCCAGCAGAAAATGTTAAGAAACACCGACTTTGCGGCTCTTTTTCAGGAGCCAGTTTTCGGGCGGAGTGAATATAATGCTAATGATTTTTTATGTCAACAAATTTTCTTCACAAGTATCTGTTAAGGAGATTATACTATGAAATCAATATACAAGATAATATGTGTTACATGGCTTGACCTTTGGGCAGCACTGGCAACCGTTATACTTTGTATCTTCATCATACCAGCAGGAATGCTAAGTCGCACCGGTAATCTGGCGTTCTCCCTGTCCAAGCTCTGGGCATACACCATGCTTGCCGTCTCCTTCGTCCGTACGGAAATAAAAAACAAGGATAAGATCCAAAAGGGAACTTCATACATCATTATTTCCAATCACCAGTCGCATTATGATATCATAGCGTTAGTCACCAGACTGGGCATTCAATTCCGGTGGATTATAAAAAAGGAGCTTCTCAAAGTTCCGATTTTCGGATACTGCCTATATGCTTCGCGCAACATATTTATCGACCGCTCCAATACCGCCAGTGCAATTGACAGCATCAACAAGGGATTCGACCGTCTACCCCAAGGTGTGAGCGTGATGGTGTTTGCCGAAGGAACGAGGTCACCCGATGGTCAGATTCACGAATTCAAAAAGGGCGGATTCGTAGCAGCCGTCCAGCGGAAGATTCCCATCCTGCCGGTTACAGTCAATGGAAGCAGGCGCGTCATGCGTAAGGGAAGCTTTACCTTAAAGCCGGGAAAAATCCAGGTCGTCGTAGGTGACCCCATAGATACCAGCGGTTACACCTCCGAAACAATCCCGGAAATTATAAACAAAACACGTCAGGTGATTATAGCGAATTTCAATCCCGAATACACGGGTAAATAAAACAGGCTTTTGTCTGTAATAAGGCGTTGTGCCTGATATTGTTTTTTAAAAGAAGGTAAAACAATGTTGTTATCCAAGAATTTTTATCGACTGATGTTTTTCTTCGGTGCACTCTGGAATTTTTCTTTTGCCATTCCGGGACTTCTTTTTCCCGAATTCAGCATTAAACTCACGTTCGGGACAGAAATGGATCAATCCCTGTTGCTGGGAAACTATTATGCCCACAGCATGTATTTATTCTGGTGGGGTGCGGTACTTGTTTACGGCATCGGATATTATCTGGTATCATGTGACATAAGCAAAAACAGATTGCGGAAAATAATTCATACATATGAGTTTCTGGTAAGTCATGATATAAAATGCGACTTTCACATCTTCGAAGTTAATGAAAAAGAAAAGCGTTATAGCAATGGCATCAATTACAATAAATGGTTGCCTTACAAAG
>JQOA01000073.1:3283-3996 GCA_000753945.1 Smithella sp. D17
AAAGAAGTATTAAAACGCATGCACCGAAGCAGGTGCGTATTGGAAATATTGCAAAAACCAGGGGAAGGCCCAACAATCAGATCAACCGAAGCCATTGTATACAACAAAAAAATCATTACAAACGATGCGGGAGCTGTAGCTAATATCCACACAAACATTCTTTGCTTTTGTGCCGGCAAAATATAGATTTATAAATTTAAAGCTATTTGAAATATCTAATTATAGAAAGCAATTTAAAGGAGGCAATAATGGCAAAAACAAAAGTGACTGCAAAATCGCCAAAACCTAAAATTTCAGAAATGGACCGCAAACTGGCAGCGTTTTGTCTTGTTTGTCCGGTATGCAACCATGCCCGTAAAAAACAGCAAGGTCTGGCGTTTACGTTTGTCCAGAAAATTGAAGGCAACCTGTGTCCTTTTTGCAGAGCTTATGAACGCGTTTACGGCAAAAAAGCCCATCAGCCGATTCGCAAATAAGACAAATAAAATGCATACAGCTATTAATTAATTTACCCGTCGTCATGATAAATGAACAGTATAACTAAAATGGTCGAATTAAGGAGAAAACGGAAATGAAAATTTCCAAGTGGCTGGATAAAAAAGAAGCCGAGGGCATTGATGTTTCGCATGTCAAATTGCCGGAAGATATGACTAATGATGAAGCTCCGGCGGAAACAATTTATTTTAAAGAGATAAGGCCATGCTCTATTCTTT
>JQOA01000073.1:4031-16975 GCA_000753945.1 Smithella sp. D17
TTACGGTCACTGGTTTTACTGCCGGGGGCGCGATAAAGAAAATGGTCCGCATACCACAAAACCGCAATGGTGGCTTTTTACTAAAGACTCCGACCTGGCGTTTAAAACGGCGAAAATGCACATAGAAAAAAGCGGATAATCATGGAAAGGTGATATGATGAAAAACAAATCAATTTTTACCCTCTCTATTGTATATCTCGTTATGCTTTTCTTAATCAGCGGATGCCAGACTATCCCACAAGCACAAAAGGCGGAGGAACCAAATCCTGCACAGGAATAATAATCAAATATTCAGAACCGGATGGTTCGGTGGGAATAGCCCGCTACTACAAGAAACGATACAATGGAAGAAAAACAACTTCCGGCGAAATCTACAGTTCGAAAAAGCTGACAGCAGGGAAATACAAACGTTTGGATTATTTTTTTACCTTAAAAGATTTCTCCCTTTGGTCGAAATGACAAATTAATAATTATTCAAAGATCTGTGTTTTGAACACTGAAAATAATGGGCATGAACAACCGTTTGGCCTTTACAATTGCCAATGCCGCATTTGCCTCCATTCTCGAAATATTCCTGGTGCGGACGCCGACATTTGTCTGGGTTTACGGATGGTGGGGCGCCTTCCCGGTTTTTGTGACGGTATACATTCCGTTCTTCGCTGCCGCCTGTTACGTGCATGATTGGCAATCACGGACGCAAAAACTTTTTATCGGTTCGCTTTTCACCATCAACGCCATTGCGCTAATCGTATTTGCCGGAATCCTGAAATGGATTTAATGGTATCAGATCATCAGAAAGCAGGAGGAAATATGAAAACTTTACGTTTTAAAACCTCTCCACTGCCGGTATATTTAGTCATATTATTTTTTGCTGTCTCATGCCTGACCCTCACTTCTTGCAGCAAAGACAGCTCCGCCAGTATAGACCCGCAGACCGAATATAACGCGGCAGTCCAGGACGCGCAGACAATGACCTCCGCAAAAATCTCAAAAAATCTAACCGCTATTGTTCCTGAAAATACGAATCTCATCTTCGGGTTGCCCAGTCTCCCGGTTTGCCTCCTCCTGCTGCAACACAGACACTGGAAAACACGTGCATCCTCGAACTGTATGTCTCCCCTGCCGACCTTTTCCGGCCATCGGCAGACCCGGAAGTTTCCGATCATGAGGCGGAGTTGGCATTTCCCGCTGATGGATTCCGAAAATTTGACGATACGCTTCTCATTTATTCGGAAATGCCCTGTGACCCAAACTACTGTGACAATTGCACAGGGTCCGGAAAGTGCGGGATGACCTTTTACCGGAAATGGTATAGCAACCGCAGAACCTATGTCTATTCGCAGACGTCTGTGAATAGCCCTTATCCCTGGACAGCGCCCGGCTACACTTATGATGGGGGAAATCCAATTCCTCCACATTTCGGTTTGAGTGAATTTGTAATCAATAGCGGAACAATGGGGATTGATGTTTTTATTAAATCATGCAAATGGACAGGAGAATATTTCAGCAACTGAAAAAGAGGACCTGACTTTTAAGGAGTTATAGATGAATGATTACGGTATCAGTCTGAAGCGACAGGAACACATAGCCATCATTACTTTCGAACGGCCGGTAAAACAAAATGCTCTCGACCAGCACATGTTCGACAGTCTGGATAAGGTGGTTGCCGAACTCAAGGGCAACCTGCCGCGGGTTATTGTCCTCACCGGTGCCAGCGACAAGGCTTTCTGCGCAGGATTTGACGTGAATCCGGAAAATCCTTTACTTAAACCATTATCAACCGCTATGGAGAGACACGACAAAGGCCCGGCGTATGACCTCATCCACCGCATCAGTGCACCGGGCAAAGCTCTTGAGGAAGCATTGTCCCTTGCTCTTTCCATCACGCAAAACGGTCCCCGATCTGTGCGCCATGCCCTATACATGATCAGAAAAACCGGCGATTTGACAACCCAGGAGACCTTGGAGTTGGAGACGGAAGCAGCAGCTACCCTCATTGCGAGTGGTGAAAGCATCCACGGAATTTCCGCCTTTCTCACGCGGCAGAAGCCAGAGTTCCCGGAACCAGGAGAATCCTGAGATGAAGTTGAGCTATTCCCCAAAGTTTAAGGCTGTATGCCCATGGTACAAGATGCACATTTTAAGTTAATGGAGGCAGTCATGTCCGAATCACAATTTTATCATATTTCCCCGAAAGGAAAACTCACCAGCGTAGCAACTGTTGATGACGCGCTGGCTGCGGCAAAGAACGGCGGCTTTTTTTTGGCTGAATTATTGCCAGCCAAAGAAAGAGGAACTCTCGATTCTTATCGGTCTTTTGGATCTCCATCATCTTGCTATTGAGGATTGTTTAAACGAAGACCAGATTCCCAAGATGGAAGACTTTCCCCGGAATACTTTTATTATCTTCAATACCTTTGGATATTCAAACAAAATACTTTCGATCGGCGAGATCGATCTGTTTATCGGCGAAAATTTTCTGGTGACAGTCAGCCAGCGCGATTCCGACAATCGCCGGATTTTGGATGGCATTGAGCACATCATGGAGACAGACATGGAGAGCGCCCGGCACGGACCGGCGTTCCTGATGCACGTCATCCTGGACCATGTTGTGGAGAAGTTTCTGGCCATTGAAGCGCTGGAAGATGAACTGGACACCCAGGAAGAAACCATGCTGGCCAGCGTTTCCAATTTCAACCCCGCCGAGATGATCCGATTGCGTCGCGACCTTTTGAACCTCCGCAAGAGTCTCTTCCATGAGCGGGAAATCCTCGTTAAGATCTGCCGCAAAGACTGTCCCTTCATACCGGAAAAAGCCATCTATCACTATCGGGACATCTACGACCATCTTACAAAATTCTTCGAGTTGACTGAATCTTATCGTGAAATAGTCACCAGTCTCATGGACATGTATCTGTCGATGCTCAACAACCAGATGACGAAAGCCGCCAACCAGACAAACAAGGCAGTCCGGAGGCTGACCTTCATCACCACGATCTTTATGCCGCTCACACTCCTGGCCGGAATCGGCGGGATGTCCGAGTGGTCTATGATGACTGGACCTCATAACTGGAAAATTGCTTATCCGGCTTTTTTGTCGGCTATGGTGGTAATCGGTTTTGCCAACTACTTTGTGCTCAAGTGGCTTGAAAGGAAAAAATGATGATGGAACGGATGTTCGCTGGAATAAACAGCAATAAAGCCTAACATCGTAACATCCCGCTTTATATGAAGAAGCGTCATATATTTTCACCATATTGTTTACACAAAACGTTATCCATGCAAATAAAGGTTGACTATTATGCGCTATTGCTGTAGTGTGCGGTTAATTTCGGATACTTATAAATAAGATGCGAAGATAAGAGTTGGATTTAGACATTTTGAAGCACATAGGCTAGCTACCAGGTACTTTGGAATCTTGGTGGCTTTTTTATTGTGAGACTCAAATGCCGAAAGCGTAGCGCAATGGATTTGGTAAGTCGAATCCCGATTTTATCGGGACAAAGCGGAGGGTATTATACCCGTGGCTTCGGTCATCGTGCTGATTCGACTTTTAAAAATTTATGAAAGGAGGATTAGAACTATGGCAGAAGGTAAAGTAAAATGGTTTAACGAAAAGAAAGGCTTCGGGTTCATCGAAAAGGACAGCGGTGGTGATGTATTTGTTCATTTCAACGCTATTCAAGCCAGCGGCTTCAAGACGTTAAATGAAGGCCAGCGTGTCAGTTTCGACATCACTGAGGGCCCGAAAGGTCCGTCAGCAGAAAAACGTGCAGGCACTGTAATCAAATCATGTTAACAGAGAAGGCACTCCATGAAATCAGTTTCCCGGAGTGCCTTTCTATTTTCAACCTGTTCAGTAACTCCTGAAAGAAAGGCAAACAGGCATTAAAAATGGGAAACCCCATGTACAACTTTGGAAAAAACGCGAAAGAAAAAGCAAAACAGCAGAAACAAATGGATAAGGCCGAAAAGCGCCGGATAGCTAAGCAGAGTAAGGCCAATATAAAGTCGGGCACACCGGACAAAAACTCAGTTCCAGCCGAATCGAACCGGGTGGCAGATATCGCCGACGGCACGGCATAATCGACCTGCCATTAAAAAATAACGTTGATGAGTTTATTTAATATTAAGGAGGTATCATGAGCCAGCACAGAAAAGAACGGACAAAGGAATTGGACCGCAAAAGAAGAAGACAGAAGCAGACCCTGAAGCTCCGGGCAAAAGAGACGAAGCCTTTTCACAAGAAGAAATAGGAAAATGACGGGGAAACATGAAAGAGGTATTAAAATATGAAGGATGAGAACGGTCAAGCATTTCCTCATAACGACTATCGGATAAGTAACTGGTGCGAAACAAACCGTGACATCATCGAGGCTTTAATGAACTCAAAGGAATTACTCATAAAAACAAGAGAACTTATTTATCAAGAAGGCAATGAGGGTGAGTCAAAATGTGGGAAGTCTTAAGTACTGTTGGTAACGATATTAGAAGTGATAGACAACAAGTCCTTGGAGGATGGATTGTCAGAACATTTAAAACAAATGAGTATGGTAAAGCGGTGGATCAAGCTTTTGTGAGTGATCCAAATCACAAATGGAAGGTATATAAGGAACCATCTAAAACAAAGACAAAAAAACCTTAATAAGACTCGCTGACTATAGGAAGCGCTAGGCGTAATGAGACTCAAATTTCATAAGCGTAGAGTGATGAAATTTGTAAGTCGAATTATCCCAGGCACGTGGTGCCGTGGGACACCCTTCACTCTTCACCATTCACTCTTAACACTTAACTAATGACTTAGGACATAGAACTTTTTTAAATGAGCAATATTCTGCTCATTGCATCCTTTTATTGCCTGTGATAATCCTCCCGCCAATCCTCACAAAAACAAAAGGGAAACCATGCTTCAATTACGATATAAAAAAATAGCTCAGGAACTCAATATTACAGACAGGCAGGTAACGGATACCGCCACGATGATTGCCGAAGGGGCGACAGTCCCCTTCATTGCCCGTTACCGCAAAGAGGTCACCGGATCGCTGGATGAAGTGGCCGTAACCGCTATTCGCGACCGTTTGCAGCAGCTCGAAGAACTGGAAACCCGCCGCACGGCTATTCTAAAATCTCTGACAGAGCGCAATCTGCTGACGCCGGAACTGGAAGAAAAGATAGCCGCCGCCGAAACCATGTCCGTTCTGGAAGATATCTACCTGCCTTTTCGTCCCAAGCGCCGCACGCGGGCGACTATTGCCAGAGAAAAGGGTCTGGAACCGCTGGCCCGACAAATCTTTGATCAGCAAGATTTGGATCCGGCCGCAGTTGCCACAACTTTTATCAGTGAAGAAAAAGGCGTGGCATCGGTTGATGAAGCTCTGGCGGGCGCCAGAGATATTATGGCCGAATGGGTGAATGAAGACGCCGCCGCGCGGGCGAAGATGCGCGAGTTTTTCTGGGACAAAGGAATTGTCCGCTCTAAGGTTTTGCCGGACAAAATGGACGCCGGAATTAAATATAAGGACTACTATGAATGGGAAGAGCCGGTCGCGACAGCGCCATCCCACCGGATTTTGGCCATGCGCCGCGGGGAGCGGGAAGAGTTCCTGATGATGCGCATGACGCCGCCGGAAGAAGAGGCTATCAACATTCTGGACGAACTGTTTGTTAAAGCACAAAACGATGCCGCCGCTCAGGTTAAGCTTGCCTGCACTGATAGTTACAAGCGCCTGCTGTCGATGTCCATGGAAACAGAGATCCGTATGGCAACAAAGAAAAAAGCTGATGAAACGGCGATCAAAGTGTTTGCCGATAATCTGCGGCAGCTACTGCTGGCGCCGCCTTTAGGGCAAAAATCAATACTCGCCATCGATCCCGGTTTTCGCACCGGTTGTAAAACCGTCTGTCTGGACAAGCAAGGCAAACTCCTCCATCACGAAACCATCTCGCTTCTTTCCGAAAAAGATCATGCCGAAGCAGCCCGAACCATCATCATGCTTTGCAATCAATTTCATATCGAGGCCATCGCCGTAGGCAATGGCACAGCGGGCCGTGAGACAGAAGCGTTTTTGCGCGCACTAAATCTTCCCAAAGAAATTCAGATTGTCATGGTCAACGAAAGCGGCGCTTCGATATATTCCGCATCCAAACTGGCGCGTGATGAATTTCCCGATCAGGACATTACCGTGCGCGGAGGAATTTCTATCGGCAGGCGTTTGATGGACCCTCTGGCGGAGCTGGTCAAGATCGAGCCGAAAGCCATCGGCGTCGGTCAGTATCAGCATGATGTGGATCAGGACGAATTACAGCGGTGTCTTGATGATATGGTGGTCAGTTGTGTCAACGCGGTAGGTGTGGAAGTCAATACGGCAAGCGCCCAACTTCTTTCTTACGTTTCCGGCCTGGGGCCGGCGCTGGCGGAAAACATTGTCAAATATCGGGACGAAAACGGACCGTTTCCAACACGCGACGCGCTCAATAAGGTGAAACGTTTGGGGGCCAAGGCTTTTGAGCAGGCTGCCGGTTTTCTGCGTGTGCGCGACAGCATCAATCCCCTTGATGCCAGCGCTGTGCATCCCGAGAGTTACCCTATTGTCGAGAAGATGGCTCAGGATCAGGGATGTAAAGTTGCAGACTTGTTGTCTGATGACGCCCTGCGGCAGAAGATTGTCCTGACCAATTACGTAACCGATAAAGTGGGCTTGCCGACCTTGAAGGATATTATGGCCGAGCTGACCAAGCCGGGGCGCGACCCTCGTCAGCAATTTGAAAATGTAGTGTTTGCCGAAGGTATTGATAAAATAACAGACCTGATTCCCGGAATGAAACTCACCGGCGTTGTCACCAACATCACTGCCTTTGGCGCTTTTGTGGATATCGGCGTTCATCAGGATGGCCTGGTGCATTTAAGCGAAATGGCGGACAGGTTTGTGAAAACCCCGGCCGATGTGGTCAAGGTGAACCAGAAAGTCGAAGTGACGGTTCTGGCGGTGGATGAGCAGCGCAAGAGGATTTCTCTATCCATGAAGAAGACGCCGGACGAAAAGACAGTGGATCAAAAAAATGCTGCCGCGTCTTCCGGCACAAGCCCGGTTGAACGAAAAATAATAGAGCCGGGAAAGCCGCCGCAAAAGCAGGAGAAAAAGAAAACAAGAGAAGCACCAAAACCATTCAATAATCCCTTCGCCGAAGCGTTAAAGAAAAAGTGAAAAAGAAAATATCGAGGTGTTATGAAGTTTGAAAAATATCATATCTCAGAAGAAATAAAAAAGAATCTGGCAATACTTGGTTTTAAGAGACCGACGGATATCCAGTTCAAATCCATCCCGTCCATCATGAAGGGAGAAGACGTTCTGGCCATCGCCCAGACGGGAACAGGTAAAACAGCGGCTTTCGCCATTCCTCTAATCGATAAAATCCACCGGGAAAAAAGCAGCAAACGCGATACCGGCATCAAAGGCCTGGTCATGGTGCCGACCAGAGAACTCGCCACACAGATCGGAGAGGTCTTTATCGGCATCGCGAAACATACCAACGTGAAGATCTTTGCCCTGATTGGTGGCGTCGAACAGGATGCACAGCTTAAGAAACTGCAGGAAGGCATCGATATTCTGATTACCACCCCGGGACGAATGTTTGATCTCATTCATCAGGGCGCAATCGACCTTGCGCGCGTCGATACGCTGGTTCTGGATGAAGCCGACCATATGCTGGATCTGGGCTTCATCAAAGACATTCAGTATGTAAAAAAAATGCTCACCCGAAAACATCAGACCCTTTTTTTCTCGGCAACCATCAATCCGGAAATTAAAAAACTGGCTTTCTCTCAGGTGAAAAGCACGGCCATACGCATTCAAATATCCCCCGATGATCCCGTGTCCGCAAATGTTTCGCACGCCGTCATGTTTGTAGAGATGGATGATAAACGTTTTTTTCTGGAGAGCTTCATCAGGGAAAATCCCGACAGCAAAATCATCATCTTTGTCCGAACCCGAGTACGTGCCGAGCGTGTGGCCAAAGCCATGGAGCGCGTTGCGATTCCTTCGATCACAATCCACGGCGAGAAGGATCAGGCTGAAAGATCCGAAGCAATGAAGAAGTTCAAAGACGGTGATTGCCGAATACTCATTGCCACAGACGTTAGCGCGCGCGGCATCGATATTCCGGATGTAAATTATGTAATCAACTATGATTTACCGGAAAAGGCCGAGAACTATGTCCACCGGGTGGGCAGAACCGGACGGGGCGTTAACAAGGGCCTGGCGATTTCTTTTTGCAGTGAAGATGAAAAAGAGCGCTTGAATGAGATTCAGCAGTTGCTGAACAAAGAGATTGACGTTATCAAGCTCGGCAAAAAAGGTTACGCGCGGACCATGGATATTGCAAAAAAGAATACCGACAAAGATGTGCAGGCGCTGATCGCAGACAATGAGGCCTGGCTGAAGACCAGGAAGAAGAAAAACACCAAAAAAAAGTAAGTAGAGAATAAAGAAAGGATTCCTTTCTTTACCTTCACCCTTCACCATTCATTCTATCCAGCTTTTTCAAAATCGGGTCGTCATGCCGGAATATATTGGTGGTTTCCGTTTCGTCATCATAAATAAGAACGGCCAATCCTTTTTCCAGTTTTTGTTTTACCTGCCTGACTTTCGTTTCCATGGCAGCCTCAATCGCACCATAATCAGTTCCGTTTCGGGAAATGAATTCTTTGATAACACCCTCTAAGGCTTCGGCACTGAGCTTATCAACTGGAATTATATGGATCGGCATTTTAATTTACCCTTTGCGATAATTAAGAATTTATAACATAGAACGTAGAACATTGAACAGTCTTTCTCTTTTCTTAACCCTTAAATCTTAATTACTTAAATCTTGTGCGTTTTTTCTTGCATTACTTCTTAAAGTTATAATATCGTGAGACCCAATGTGCAAAGTACATAGGGATATCCACTATGCCAGGCTAAGTGGGACTATTCTCTTTTAGAAAGGTTATTACTTGTTCCCGAAAACAATTAAATCAAGGCAATCGTTGGTATCAATATAGTTGGAGCGATACTCAAAACTTATATTTCAAGACTGGCCTTAATTCGTCAACATGCGTCAAGAGTGGACCCCCTTGCCTGTTAATAATTTCTTTCCTGCCTGTCTATAATCGGGATTTCCAGTAATCCGGGTGGCGGTGAAGGTGCATGACGGCGAGGATATAGATGCAATCCGGCTCAATGCTGTATAAAACACCGTATGGGAAACGACTGGTCAGACATCTGTGGACATCATCTTCAACAATTGGCCATGCGGAGGAATAGGACAAATATTCTGTATGGTGGAATTGACTTCCAGAGAGAAATCTTCTCCCAGTCCCGGTGTGCAGCTTTCGTAATATTCGATGGCCTCAAGGAATTCCGTTTCTGCTTCCTTGTGAAAATAAAACGTCATCGTCCGAACCGCTCTCTGATTCGCGCAATAACCTGCTCCCCTGGAACGGGATTAACACGTCCAGACCGAAGTTCAACAAGCCTACGCTTGGCAACCGCAGCCCATTCCGCATCAATGCCTGGGTCCGGAATGTTCAGGGTGCGAAGGAGGGAGTCCACCACTATGATACGCTCTTCTACGGGAAGCGCGGCGGCCTCCTGAATTATGTCTTTTGTGCTGTGCATAAAACACCTCCAAGTTTGAATACGAGCATATCACAGGATTTCATCCTCTGCAATCATCAAGGGCAAGACAGAATTGCCTCAAATAAAATGTTAGCGAAAAGATATAAAAAAGTTTAATAATACCAACTTTTTCTTGTCGGAGAAACAGAATAATCTGCACTTATTTTCCCCCTCTCGGCTCCTTTCACTTTTTACCCCTATGCGGCTTTGGTGAAAGATTCAATTCCAAAAGGCGAATGGGAATTGATACGCAAATCGCTGTAGTGAGGACAATTAACCGGCAGCAATCGGTTCATTGACAGAGGGCAAGGGCGACCCAGGAAGAATAAAATATAAATCTGTCCCCTTTTGTACAGTCAATATTCTTCATAACCGTAATAGTTACATCCACGGGTGCAGAAGGAGCTCCGACTGAGAAATCAATCATAACTTTATGTGCCTATGGGCCGGGGGGGCCTGCCCCAGCTATGCGCGAGGCCGCAAAGGTCTTTGGAGACAAAAAGAGAATCAGCGTTGAAATCAATGCCGGCCCAACACCGACCTGGAAAGATAAAGCAATGAAGGATGCCAATCTGATTTTCAGCGGTTCCGAGTACATGATGACCGACTTCGTGCGCAAGGATCTCCCCGGACTGATCGACACATCAACGATCCGCACCCTTTACCTGCGTCCTTCGGCAATTCTCGTCCGCCCTGGCAACCCAAAGGGCATTGGGAGCATTAAAGATCTTGCCAAATCGGGCATCAAGATTCTTGTGGTTGAAGGTGCCGGACAGGTCGGAATGTGGGAAGATGTGGCAGGTCGAACAGGGAGTGTCAAGCTCGTTGACGGCGTGCGGCACAACATCGGTTTCTTCGCAGCCAATAGCGCCGAAGCCAAGAAGCTCTGGAACAACGATATGAGCTATGATGCTTGGCTAATATGGACTATTTGGCAGAAGGAAAGCCCCGCTTCCGCCGACCTTGTCAACATCGAGTCGGAAAACACGATCTATCGCTCATGTGGCATTGCGCTGACAAACCAAAACGAACAAAAGACATTGGCGAAGGAGTTTGCCGATTTTCTGCAGTCGGCTGAGGGTCAAGCAATTTTCGTAAAATGGGGCTGGATTGCGCCTTAGGCGTCACTTTTGCCCCATTTTCTTGGCCTGAGAACTGACCTTACTGGAAATACGTGGGGCATAACAATTCGCACAAGAGGGACGCGGCATAAAGCCGCCGCAGCCCTTAGTTTTGTCGTTGAAACTGTTGAAAAGCTCGAAGACTAGAAAGAGACAAGAAAACGATATCGTAGAATGACCTACGATTAGTGATCTCGAATCGGAGCTTCTGTTCTGACTCTCTGATTTGGGCGATTGGGGGCAAGTCGGGACTTTTTCGACAGTCTCGTTGGGGTGCCAATTACCGGAGGTACATGATATACTCATTTCCGACACGTGCAAAAGGAAGAAGATTAATGGAACATAGTAACCATTCAGAACACCGGCAGGATGGAATGGGGTACGATATGCATGAAGGGACAGGGAGGGAGACTTGCTTTGCTTGAACCGGTAATAGTCTCGCTGACCGGGAAATAGGCCGCGCAAGCAGGTCGGTCACTGTCACTACATGCAGAGCCTTACATATACGTGCGTCTGGCTCAGAGGGAAAGGAGGTGGTCGGTTGGATATTTCATAAGCACGATGGGCTTGGACGAACAAACGGTACTGTGATATGTAAAGTGCCAGGCTATGCTTATTTGCCTTTATTCTAAACCAATCGACTAAAAGGAGGTACGAAAAATGAGTAATCCCATTATTGCCATCAACATGAGTAAGGTAGTTAATCGTCCTGAAAGCTACGAAACGATGCACAAAATAGGGCCTAAAGTATGCATCACAACGGCGACCCATCCAGGGTTTCTTGGCTTCGAACAGCTTCTGCAAACCGGCATTCACCCGATGGCAGGCCGGTATGGTGGAGGGGCTCTTGATATGCATGAAACTTTAAACCCTCTGGGAATGTTCCAGTACACGATTTGGAAAGATGTGAAATCCCATGAGGAGATGCATTATGAGCAGTTCAATACCATTTATGAACTATGTGGGCATTGCTTGAACATGGTCGTAGAGGGCCCCTGGGAACCTTTTTACGAGATTATAGCTTCAGATCTTCCCCCTGTGATCGGAATGATCGACGTGCCAAATAAATTGGGTGAATCCTTTTCGCAACAGAAACCGATTTCTAAGGTGGCCTTAGCTTCCCAAAGGATCATTCTGATTGGCGACCATTGGATTATGGACGGCCATGAGACTGCTTTTGAAAAAGGGGCAGAGGAAACGCTGCGCTGGCTGAATGCAAAGGCTCCGGGAATGATCGGATGGATGATCCTGAAACAGATCGGTGTTTCAGCTGTGGGATCCTTTCAGTTGGGCCCTGAGGGTATGATCAAAGCCACTTTAGGAGCAAATCCACCGAAGTACAATACAAACTATGGCGACAAACCTCTGGATAAGCCTCCCATTCCTCCACAAAAACCTACCCAATATTTTGTCCATATGGAATGGGAAAGCCCTGAACATGCACACCAGGGCTTAGGAAAAGTCCTGATTAATTATGAGCTGCGCCAGATTCACAACAAAGGAGTATTGGCCCATCTTGCCCGCGGCCCCTACTACATGCTTTTCCAACCCATGATGGAGGATGGGTGTTGGAGAGAACTCCTATAGAAATAGGGGTTCAGAAAGGAACATCGCAGGGGGCGGGGACGCTCCCCTGCGCATCCCCGAATTTCAGACTTCCTGAAGCATGAATTTATTGAACCAAGACTCGAATTACGAGACCTGACGCCAGAAGACGATAATCTGCCGCAGGATGAATTCTATCAGCTTATTGTGGATGGTGACGAATTACAGGTTATTGCCGCAATCGAACAGATAAAAAAGGATTTGGAAGAAAAGAAAGATGAACTTTTAACGGTAGGCGATTTGAAGGCCTGTACATTTAATCGGCATTTATTTCAGCCTCTATTCCATGTCCGAAATGGTGGCAAGATAACCGTTTTGCCTGTATCCCTAGGCGAAAGTGAATTTGAGTTTGTTACTAATCTTAAAGATTGGTGCAAATTACATGAAGCCAAATTGGCAGAAGATAAAATAGAGCTTTTCTTGCTCAGGAATTTAAGCCGTGGCAAGGGTGTCGGATTCTTTGAGGCTGGTATCCCCGGTCGAGGGGACTAGGGGGACTAGGGGACGCCCTTAAATAATTAATGGGGGACTAGGGGACGCCCTTAAATAATTAAGTTGACAG
>JQOA01000074.1:0-646 GCA_000753945.1 Smithella sp. D17
TGTCCTTTTGCAAGGCTTCTAATTGTACTTCCAGAAAATTTCTATAACGGCGAAGCAGGCATCCGTTCCGGTAACTGAAACAGCAGTGAAAAAATTACCTGTCGATCGAATTAATCTGACCATGCGCCAGGCGGAGCTCAAGGCGGTGTTAAGGGCTATGGCGAAATCCGTTAACTTAAATCTTCTGGTCAAGAATGAATTAAAAGGTGAAATCAGCGTAGATTTCCGGGGAGTTCCCTGGGATTCGGCATTTACCGGATTACTGCGCACCTATAATTTGTCTTATGTCTGGGAAGGCAATGTAATCAGAGTACTGACCAGTGATGACGTTAAGCTGGACTTGGAGAGGAAACAGCAACTGCGTGATACTCAGTGGGTTGAATCTCTTATAGATCCAGTGGTGGTAAACATTAACTATGCTGATACCAAAAAACTGGCAGATACAGTTCAGGATTTCTTGACAAAAGATAAGGATAATAAACCGCGAGGTTCCGTTAAGGTTGATGAACACACCAATTCTCTGGTTATTTCGGCTCTGCGTGATGATCTGACCAAGATCATACCCATTATTGAAAAATTGGATAAACCTACTCCCCAGATTTTAATAAAAGCTAATATCGTGGAGACGACCAAAGGTGTCGCCCGT
>JQOA01000074.1:666-6318 GCA_000753945.1 Smithella sp. D17
CCTGGGAATTATGTGGGGGGGGGTATAATAAGGGGTCTCCTGGTAACGACGATTTTATTATTGGAGGTGGAGGCACCCGTACAAGCTCCACGTCTGAAATTACTCCGATAGGCGGTGGACCTTTTGGTATGGGAGGCACTTCTCTGGGTGTGAATTTTCAAGCTAATAATTTAGCAAGTACAGCCGCTGCCTCTTTAGGTTTATTGTTTGGGAAAACCGGAGGAAATTTTCTGGAAGTACAATTAGAAGCCTTGCAAAAGGACAATAAATTAAATATCTTATCCAGTCCATCCATAACAACTTTGGATAACCAGGAAGCCTTCACCGAAAATGGTGAAAGGGTTCCATTTGTAACGCTCGAGACATCTCAGGGCAGCGCACCTACTCAAACCACCAGTTTTGAAGATGTTTTATTACGTTTACAGATTAAGCCTCATGTAATTGACGGTAAAAATTTGAAAATGGAAATTACAGTCAAAAAAGATGAAGTGGATATGACACGAAAATCATCGCTGGGAGATCCTTATATTATTAAAAAGCAAACAAAAACGATATTGATTGTTGAAGATGGTGAAACAATTGTTATTTCCGGGTTAACCAAACAAACTAAATCCGACTCAGGATATGGCGTACCCTGGTTAAAAGATATTCCTGTCTTAGGCTGGGCTTTTAAATCTGATGGTAAAAGCGATAAAATGGAAGAGGTTCTAATATTTATTACTCCTCATATATTGCCGGTAGTAAAGTAAGCAAAAGGAATTTATACAGGTTTGGGATTATATAAAAGAAAGAGGTAATTGCAAAAGTCAAAAAAAGCATCAACTGTCATTTCGACCAAAGGGAGAAATCTTTTGATATCAATACCTCTTAGATTCCTCACTTCGTTCGGAATGACAAACGAAGGACTTTTGCAATTACCTCGAAATTAAATAGAATTAAGATTGTCATTGCCACATCTAAAAATAAAACGGGGTTGGACTATAAGCAGTATCCTATGTTTTAAAAAGCAAGATGGCATCTAAAAATGGATTATTACAATATTCTCAATTTTAAAAAGGAGCCATTTTCCAACTCGCCGGAACCGGAATTTCTTTTTCAGTTACCACAGCAGACAAGTTGCCTGCAAAAGCTGGAGTTAGCTGTTCGTCTGCGCCGTGGAATTAATGTAGTAATAGGGGATATTGGTACCGGCAAAACCACTTTGTGCAGGAAACTTATCCAGAATTTTTCTTCTATTTCAAAAGATTCTGTAGAAATTGAAACTCATCTCTTGCTTGATCCGGCATTTAACAGCGTTATTGAATTCCTGCAAACGGTAGCCTTGATGCTGGGAATTAAAGATTTAAATAATTGTGAAAGTGAATGGCATTTAAAAGAAAAAATTAAAGATTATCTCTTTGACAAAGGAATAAACGAAAAAAAAATAGTTGTTTTGATCATTGACGAAGGCCAAAAAATTAGCGAGAATTGCCTGGAAATTTTGCGCGAGTTTCTCAATTATGAAACAAACAATTTTAAGCTGCTGCAAATAATAATCTTTGCTCAAAAAGAATTCCAGGCAATCCTTAAAAGGCGCCCCAACCTTTTTGACAGGGTTAATCTTCTCTTTTGTCTTCAACCTTTGAGTTTCCAGCAAATGCGGGCAATGATCAATTATCGTCTCAGTGTCGCCAGGGACCATGAAATTGCACCTTCTTTATTTAGCTTATCGGGGCTTGCGGCGATTTATCTGACTACCGGCGGTTATCCGCGCAAAGTTGTTATTCTCTGTCATCAGGTAGTTTTGACGATGATCATTCGCGGTAAGAACAAGGCCGGCTGGTTTTTGGTCAGAAGCTGCATAAGTGATATGGAAACACCGTCGTTCAAGAAGTTAAAGTGGGCGCTGGGTAGCGTTTTTATTTTGATTGCCGTGGGTCTTTCGATAGGAGCGATTATGTTGCAACGTCAGGATGCAGGCGCACACAAACAATTGTCCGCAGCGTCGGTTCTTCCTGTTGTTCCGGAAGTTAAACAAACCGCTTCGCTTCCTGATGTACCTAATGAAAAAATTATCCGAGAAAAAATGCAGAAGGTAAAGATGCCTGAGCATCTTGGAAATTTAACAATGACAAAAAGAAGAACTCTTTGGTGGACTCTGAATAATATTTATGGTGATATGAATCCGAAAATCACTAAAGCAGTGATTATGGCAAATCCTCATATTAAAGATAAAAATAGAATAACGGAAGGGGATAAAATTATTCTTCCATTTATACCCGCAGATATAAACCCGATAAATAAAGGTGATATAATTGTTGTTGTGGAAAGTGGAAAAGATCTGGAAATAATGTATAATAGATTTTGGGGAAATCCTGGTCAACAAAATATGCCTCCGCTGGTTTTCTTCCCCTTCTGGAATAAAAAAGAAGGCATTAATTTTTTGATTGTCATTGATAAATGTTTTGAAAATATACGCGCCGCAAAAGAAGCATCTGGCAAATTACCACCTGCGGTTGCCGCCAGAGCAAAAATATTATCTCAATGGGATGCAGATACGGTTTTTTTCAATCGCCGTAAATTGCAGCATTGAGGTAATAGTCGTCCGGAGGATAGAGGATAAATGAAAAATAAAAGACGTTTGGGTGAAATACTTGTAAAAAGCGGGCTTTTGACCGAGGAAAAGCTTGGACAGGCATTGGAAAATCAAAAGAAGACAGATTTGAAGCTGGGCCAGTATCTAATCCGCCAGGGACTGGTTCATGAAAAACAAATAATAGATTTGATAAGCGATCAACTCAACATCAGGAAATATCATATCAATGATTTTCCGCTGGATCTGGAACTGATTCGTTATCTGCCGATTGAAATTGTGCAAAAAAATCAGGTAGTTCCTTTAAAATTAAAAGGGAAACTTTTAACAATTGCAATTGTTGATCCTCTGGATATACAAATCCTTGATTCTCTTGAAAAATTGACCAATCTGGAAGTTGAACCGGTAATTTGTTCGGAAGTGGAAATCAATCAGTTGATAAATAGTATGTACGGCATGCAGTCCGATCTGGGCAATATTATGGGAACCATGGAAATAGAATCCAGGGATGAAGATGATGAGCCGGACAACAAAGACGAAATCCAAATCGCGTCGTTGCAGGATATGGCGGGAGAAGCGCTGGTTATTCGTCTGACCAATTCCATTTTTGCTCAGGCTATCCGTGATAATGCCAGCGATATCCATATCAGTCCGCAACAGAATACAGTGCAGTTGCGTTATCGTATTGATGGTAAACTGATAGAAATGCCCTCGCCTCCCAAGTCAATATTTTTATCCATCATTGCCCGCGTGAAGATTATAGCTAATATGGATATTACTGTTTCCAGAGTCCCTCAAGACGGCCGGTTCACCCTTAAAATAGAAAAAAAGGAAATCAATGTTAGAGTTTCCTCAATTCCTACAATTTACGGTGAAAATATTGTCATGCGTCTGCTGGATATGGGCGCTGGTTTTTATACACTCGATCGTCTGGGTATGTCTGATGAAGATCGGGCAAAAATAGAATTGATAGCCAACAAACCATATGGAATGATTTTAAGTACCGGACCCACGGGAAGCGGTAAAAGCACCAGTCTTTATGCAATTTTGAGTTCAATAAACAAACCGGATATCAATATAATAACACTGGAAGACCCTGTCGAGTATAGAATCAATGATATTCGCCAGGTGCAGTTAAACCGTAAAGCAGGGATGACATTTGCCGGTGGTTTGCGTTCAATCCTTCGTCAGGACCCGGATGTAATTATGGTTGGTGAAATCAGAGATGCGGAAACCGCTGCCGTAGCCGTGCAGGCGGCACAGACCGGGCATAGAGTTTTAAGCACGGTTCATACTAATGATGCCGCAGGAGTCATAACACGATTTATTGATATGGGTATCGAACCTTTCCTGGTGTCCTCTGTTTTGATAGTTTCTTTTGCTCAACGATTAGTACGTACCATTTGCCCCTATTGCAAAGAGCGTTATAATCCTCCGGCAAGCGCTCTTGCTGCTTTCGGAATAACGCCGGAACAGGCGGCAAACGCTAATTTTCAACGCGGCAGAGGCTGTAATAATTGCAGAAATACCGGATACAAGGGAAGAACCGGTATTTTTGAAGTTTTAGTCAATGACGAAATGATTCAAGACATGATTATCAAGCAAAGGCCCAGCCAGGAAATTTCACGCGCGGCAGTAGCTGCCGGAAAGTTGAAAACTCTGAGAGATGATTCTGCCCGCAAAGTAATGCAGGGAATTACAACCCTGGAGGAAGCGGCCTCTGCCGTCATGTCTTAGCCTAAATCAAGGATAAAGAAATGCCCAACTATATTTATCAAGCAATTAATGAAAGTGGAGATACGGTATCCGGTAGTTTAGACGTTGAATCCGTTGAAGTAGCCAACTCCATATTGATGGCGCGCAATCTTATACCATCAAAAATAAAAGAACAGAGTAAAGCAGGAGATGAAAATTGGTTGCAGTCTATTTTAAGATCGGACAGAGTCAAAATGGTGGATCTGATCATTTTCACAAAACAATTACGTTCCATGCTGGTTGCCGGCGTGCCAATGCTCAGACTTTTGGATATTTTAGGTAATCAGACAGAAAGCCATGGTTTAAAGAAAGCAATATTGAGAATAATTCAAGATATCAAACAGGGACTGTCTTTTTCGGAAGCATTGGAGAAATTTCCCAGGATATTCTCAAATCTATACTGTGACATGATCAAAGCAGGTGAAATCAGTGGAAATGTCCCCATTGTTTTAGATCGTTTGATTTACATTATTGAACATGAAGAAAAAGTCAAATCAGATATCAAGTCGGCAATAAGATACCCGATGATAGTTCTTATCGCTTTAAGTTTAGCTTTTGTTGTTCTTTTAACTTTTGTAATACCTCAATTTGTTTCTGTTTTTAACACCGCTGGATTAACTTTACCGTTACCCACAAAAATTGCCATGTTTTTATACACTTTCCTGGCAAAATACTGGTATTTAGTTCTTACTGTAATAGCAATAATTGTTTTTGGCCTGGCTTACTATCTCAAGACGAAAAATGGCAAGTTTGTAAGAGATTCTTTGTTATTGGAACTTCCTGTAATAGGGCCATTATTTAGAAAGGCGGCATTATCGCGTTTTGCCAGTATTTTTGCCATTTTGCAAACCAGCGGCGTTCCTATTATGCAGTCACTGACTATTCTTTCTTCCACAATGGGTAACGAGGCTCTTGCACGATCTTTTGAACATATCCGTGAACGAATTAAAGAAGGAGCCGGAATTTCAGCACCACTGAAATCGGCAAAATATTTTACTCCAATGGTTATCGATATGATCGCGATTGGTGAAGAGTCTGGAAATATTGATGAAATGTTGCGCGAGATTGCCAAACACTATGATGATGAAGTTGAGTATGCAATTAAAGGCCTTTCCGATGCCATAGGCCCGATTCTCATTGTCGGTTTGGCCGCGATTGTCGGCTTCTTTGCCCTGGCCATATTTATGCCCATGTGGGATCTTACAAAGATAGCAACAAAACATTGATGTCTACAATAATTGTAGATAAAACATCATTTTTTGCAACATATATGCAGGCGACGGAAGGTAGTGTCGTGTCAATCCAGAAATGTCATTTCGACCGCA
>JQOA01000075.1 GCA_000753945.1 Smithella sp. D17
ACAATTCTGCAGAATCAGCCTTTCAAGTACGTCGGCCAGTATGGTGTCATGACCGAGCCCAACGGCTTCTACTACATGAAGGCCAGGTACTACGATCCGGCAGTCGGCAGGTTCATTTCAGAAGATCCCAGCGGGTTTGACGGCGGCGACGTAAACCTCATGGCTTATACAGGAAATAATCCTATAACGCGGGTTGATCCGAGCGGGTTGTGGAATGAAGAAGTACACGGACCTAGTGGGAATCAATTCGTAGATGATAACATCGCAACGTCACCTTTAAATCCTCTTGCCTGGGGATACCATTTCAACGTTAATAGAGATGATGCAGTAACAGGAATGATGAATGCAACAAGCAAGATAGAATTTGATACATATCATCATTCCTGGCAAGATAGCTGGAATCCTGCGCACAATGGTTTTATGGCTCCTCTTCAACATCTGGCTCTATGGATACCATATATAGCTACTTTTGGTTTGATTGAAAAATTTAATCCAGATAGTCCAGATGGTCCCTATCATGAACAATATTTGCAAATGCACAAAGCAGACAACTTTACATGGGAACAAGTCCAACAACAAAGAGGCTCTTCATGTTCAAAATAAATATCCTGAATAAATGCATTAATATCTTCTTCACTGTCTGGATGTTTTTTCTGTCTGTTTCCGCAACGGAGGCGCGAATGAATCTTTTTAATATAGGGCATGAAAAGCAAATATCAGCACCGGATATGGATTGTAACTACCGAATTGAGGATCATTGGAAATCTACATATAACTTTGAGTACCCTAAAATAGTTACTATTAATAATGGCAGTCCTCTAATTGCCTTTGTTGATGAGAAATCTGAAAATATTTTTTTAACAGAAATCTCTAGTCAAGATATCAAAATTTTATATAACCAACCCAGCCATGATTTAAATAGTTGGCGGAGATGGCCTATAATTTTTGCGAATGAAAACAAAATCTATTTTGCCCTGTTTTCAGATGATGTTTCGGTGTTGAGCCGTAGAGTTAAAATGTATTTGTTTGATCGGGGAAATAAAAAATTAAACCTTGAAGAAGATAAAATTTTCAAGATAGAAGGAAGATGTAACTTATGGGGTATATATCCCTATCATACAGACTTCATGCTAATCGGCAGGTGTAACTATATTGCTTTGCGCTATATACCTACTCTTTTATTAGGCGGCTTACCAGAGTTTCATCACAACGCCTCATTTATCCTTAATAGTAATAAAGATAGCGGGGAAAAGCTTACAAGGCAATCCATTGAAGAGCAAGGGTGCTATAAAGTTTTCAATCAAGTTTATGATGTTTCTACGACAGGGTCAATTCAAGCCGCTTGGGTGCGCAATACGACCACTTTGGGGCTTAAACACGATGAAACAATTTATTTAAGTACTAACAAAGACGGCGTGCAATGGTCACCTCCCATCGAATTGTATTCAGTTAAAAATACAGAGATTATTAATCAGCAGATTAATAATCTCTCCTTAGCAAGTTATGGCAACTCTTCTTTTCTGCTGTGGCAGGACAGAGAAAAAGGAATCTTCTTTTCAGAACTGAAAAATGGCAACAAAATTGAACTTACACCGATCAGTGATATGAAAGAGATAGATTCTATTCAACCTATGGCGGTTGCTTCTACTATCAAGGTTACTGCTGACAATGATGGTAATGCTTATGTTCTTTGGATCAAGAATACAGGGAGCGGTTACAAATTATATTTCAAGGCAAGAATCAATGGGCAATGGACACCTGAACTCATTATTAATGAAGGCCCTTATTCTGTTAAATTACCAGATATGAAAGTAGATAAAGAGGGAAGAGTTCACATTACGTATATCAAGTCAATTAATCCAAATAAGCCGAGCGGTAAGTATGGCAGCTTTTACATGATGTTGGAAAGGCAAGATAAAGGGAAATAAACGGAACGGTTCGAAGATAACAGTAGCAAGGGTCACATAGGTAACAAGGGATAGAGAGAAATTATAAATCAGGCTTTTTTAATGATTAAACAAAACATGACATATCGATTTGGTGATTACTTGCAAAGAGTATATCCGCCGTTGATTGACAAATACATTGCCGACTACGATGCTTACGGCAATTCGCATACATCCAAAACCGCCGCGCATCCGGCAATAACCTATGCGTATGACACCATTGGCCGCATGACCGGTCTGACCGATCAGGTTGGTTCCACAACAAGTTTTATCTACGATAAGCGTAATTTACTTACATCCAAAACA
>JQOA01000076.1 GCA_000753945.1 Smithella sp. D17
CCCACCGGCAAAAAATATGGAGATTACACTCACGATGCCCAGCGCTTTGCCCGTGCCATACTGGAGGTGTTTGAAAAAGGTGATGCCAAAGGCAAACCGTTCATTCTTCCCCGTCCTCTTTTGCACGTCACGGAAAATTTATGGAAAAATAAAGAGGCTCAGGATTTTCTGCTCTTCGCCTGCGATGTGGCCAATCTTATGGGCAATACCTGTTTTGTTTTTGACAGAGAAGAAAAAACACTTCTCTCAGATTTGAAAAATGAAGAGATCGATAAACCGTGGCTTGCGCGCTGGGCCACCATTCAAAGCGTAACACTGAATCTGCCGCGATTAGGTTATAAAGCCGAAGGCGATGAAAAAAAACTATTTTCCCTTCTTCGGGAATTTATAGAAAAAGCGGCAAAGGCTCACGTGCAGAAAAAAGATTTTCTGGAAAAGCTCCTTTCTTATGCTGAAGACGGACCTCTGGCGGTGCTGGCCATGAACAACGACGGATTTCCTTTTTTGAGAATGAACATGGCCAACTATGTTATTGGCATCGTCGGGCTGAATGAGCTCACGCAAATCCATTTGGGAAGCGAACTGCATCAGTCCCCCGACACGCTGGAGTTCGGCCGGAAAGTCGTGGATTTTATAAAGCGTGAGGCCGAGCGTTTAAGCAAAGAACTCAAAATGAAAATTGTTCTGGGGCAGTCGCTGGCGGAAACAACCGCCTATCGTTTTGCCCGTCTCGATTTACGGTATTTTTCTCCTGCTGCCGGACGATATGTAAAAGGTGATATCGCCGATGGAGCGATTTACTATACTAATTCGACGCATCTAAATGTTGCTGCGGAGGTCACGCCTTTGCAAAGAGTGATTGGGGAAGGACTTTTTCATCAGTATCTGGAAGGGGAAGTCTTTACGCACTTGCAGTTAGGTGGCTCAAATCCGGGAAAGGAAAAAATAAGCGAATTTGTCCGCCGGGTTTTTAATGACTCCGTCAACCATCAAATTGATTTCAACCCTGAGTTTACATTTTGTCTCTCCTGTGAAAAAACCGCCAAGGGGTTGAATGAAAATTGTGTTTACTGCGGATCTGTCGAGGTTGAAGGCATCGCCAGACTGACGAAATATTTCAGTAAAATTTCCAGTTGGAACAAAGGGAAACTTGCTGAACTGAAAAACAGAAAGATAAATGATAATTTTGATAAATAGAGCGCATGGCGCGGAACTTTTATTCTAACGAAAAAATCACCCGGAGCGCAGCGATCGGCTGGATTGATTTGGCCTTTTTATTTTCGCGCTTCTACTAAAACGCCATTAATAAATTTGTGGATAATGCTGGATACATAAGTCTGATAGGGCAGGCCTTCAACAACCGCCTTTTTCTGAAGTTCAAGAAGGTCTCTCTCAGAAATGCGTATGTTCAGTCTCTTGTCTTTTCGCAAGGTGTTGCGGGCATAAGCAATCAACTCTTTTTTTCTTTTTGCAAGGTTTGTAACAGGAACCCACTCATCTTTTTCGAAGCTGTCGAGAATTTCTTTTTCTTCTTTCGTTAATTTAGTCTTCATTTTTTTCTCCAAGATATCTTTGTGTTGCCTTCCTGCTTGGAATGATTGTTTTTAGAAATAATTCTTCATCATTTTCGGCGTAAGGTACAAGATATGCGTAATTTTCAATTCCAATAACCATAATTCGCTGTCCGGGGTAGTCCTGCTGGTTGGGATGCAAATAGTCATCTAAAATGTCACCCCTTTCGATGTAAAATACCATATCTTCAAAACAGACGCCCCGAGATGTCTTAAGTGCTGAACTCTTCTCTGTGTTCCAGTTTATATTTTTCATATATTCACTATAATATCACAATGTGTGCATTATGGCAACATGATTCTTGGTTGAATTTTGTGGGCCGTACGCGGAGATCACCGGCGCGCTTTAGCGCGATCCGGTGGAGCGCATTGTGTACGCCCGGCAGGGGCGTGAACTTATGGGGTGCAAGTCCCCTATACGTGAATCCTGTTAATGTTTCAAAGTAGGTAAACATTAAGGAAATCAGGGGACACCATACTAGTTCTTCTTCCTCGGCCTTCCGCCTTTTCCTGGAACTAAAATCCTCTCTAGCTTACGCTCCAGCCGCTTAATAAAATGAATATTCCCCAATGGTCTGCCCGTCTGCTCATGCCGATGGATTAATAATTCATCTTCTTCACAAAAGAAGGTGTCCTGCCGACGATTGCCTCGCGGGGTGACATGATGAGAATATTTTGCTGCGACTACTCTTGCTATATGGCCCATGTTTATTGTCTATCATCACTGCTTGTCCAGAAAAAACCAGTAGTGTCGTGTCAATTGGGAATGTCATTTCGACCGCAGGGAGAAATCTAAGATTTCTC
>JQOA01000077.1 GCA_000753945.1 Smithella sp. D17
CTTTGAATCTGGCCTTCAGCACCCAGCATTTTTATTGTTCCGATTTGTTCACTGTTGGCTGAAGCTATATTTTTATCGGTAACAGCAGGAGCAACAGCGACAACAACAGCCTCTTCCATAGCTATAGGTTCCTCATACTGGGGAACAACAGGTTCTTCAACAGCAACAGGTTCCTCAACCCTGGGAACTAACGCTACTTTTTTCGTAGCGGCAGGTTTACCAGTTATTAAACCCATTATTTTGCTTTCTTCTATGCGGCTTTCTTCAGGCCACTGCAAACCTAAAACATGAACCAGTTTTCCCATGCCACCCAGAATCCGATACGAGTCGTACATTTTATCATATTGGGCATTTATTAAATCTTTTTTCGCTGTAATCATTTCCGCTGATGTATCGAGTACGTCAAAAAGGGTACGCCGACCGATTGACCACTGTGAAGTAAAAGCGTCCGCGGCTTTAGCGGTAGAAGATACGTATTGCTCAAGTTGCTTGATTCGTCTCTGGTCCGCCATGTATTGATCGTAGGAAAGGCGAATGGACTGGATGGTTTGCAACTCGGTTTTTTTAGCTATTTCTTCTGCTTCATTTATCAAATATAATGTTTCTTTTATCCTCGCCTGATTAGTAAATCCGTTGAATATATTAAATGTCAGAGTGGCATTTGCCTGGAAATAATCCTGGTAACTATACCAATCCGATGGACCGTTTATGTCATTCCCCCATGTGTACCCCGCACTTACATCAAGGCTGGGATAAGTAAGCGCCCTTGCTGTTTTATGCTGAAATTTCCTCGCCTCGACATCTGCTCTGGCCGATTTTAAAGTCGGGTGATTATCCAAAGCCATTCCTTCTGCTACTTGCAAAGACGCAGGAATCTCCGCATAGAACGGCTCAGGTTTGACCGGACCTACAGGCAAATAGCCGATTACAGTCTTATAATCGGTCCGTGCATTTTCAATATTTGCTTCAGTGACAATAAGATTGGACTGAGCTAAAGCCAACCTTGCTTTGATCTGTTCAAGATCGACCCCGCGATCCACTCCCGCCTGACTTCTCAATTTGATCTGGTCGAAGAAGCGTTCATGAACGAGCAGATTTTCTTTTGCCAGAGCATCCTGTTCCAGTGCGCGCAGATAGTTCAGGTAAACCCTGCATGCGAGCAATGCGTTATTTTCCGATGCCCCCTGTAAGAGATATGCTTGAGAAATTACTCGTGACTTTTGGCGATTCGTTTCCGACAGAGTAGCGCCCCCCCTGAATAAATTCTGAGTCAGACTGACGTTCGCTTCATCCGGTCTGAAATGATCGCGATCCGGATTATTCTGATTAACATATCCAGTTGATAGAGATGAATCTATCTTAGGGAAAAAATCAGCCATTGCCTGCCGCACTTCCTGGTCCCTGGCTAATCGATTGTAGGCCACAGATGTTATGTCCGGATTATTTTGCAGGACTGATTTAACCGCATCCTGAAGCGTTTCCCCCCGGACATCAACCGCCCCAATGAGAAAATAAGCTAAAGCGAAAATAAGGACAACTTTAAAATCGTGTCTCATAATTATTCTCCTTAAAGATAGAATTAATCTTGCAGCTTAATATATGAAGTAATTTAATTTTTCTTTTCAAAGAATATCTTCAACAATGATATTTTGGGAAGATATCTTTTCCCGTATTTGTTCGCGTTCAATTATTTTTTCCTGCGCCTTTTCCGGAAGCTCCGTAAAAAGTATGATGTTTTTTTTCGTCAGCAGATTTATTAAATCTTCGAGAAGTCGAATTAAACCGGCATCGGAATGGGCCAGTAAACTTTCAAGGAATTTGTTGTCCAGATTATCCTTTAAGAAGTCAATGATCTCCTCGTCAGTAAGCGACTTTTTCTCCGCTGAATTTGGACCGGCGACAGTTC
>JQOA01000078.1 GCA_000753945.1 Smithella sp. D17
AATTAAAATAAGGAAAACACCAACTAAAGAAAGAAAAGCTAAGCCACGTGATGAGTCCAAGCTTGGTTTCGGCAAGGTGGTTACGGACCACTTTTTCAATATTAAATATAAAGAAGGCAAGGGATGGTATGATCCGGTAATCGAACCTTACCGTAAATTACAGCTTGATCCAACGGCCATGTGTCTGCATTACGGTCAGGAAATATTTGAAGGTCTCAAAGCCTATCGCGGACCAAAAGACGAAATTTATCTTTTCCGTCCCATGGAAAATATTAAAAGGATGAATGTATCTGCGGAAAGACTCTGTATGCCACAGATGGATGAGGAAATTTTTCTGGAGGCTATCAAGAAACTTGTTATTCTGGAAAAGGAATGGATACCCCACGGTGAAGGAACCTCTTTATATATACGTCCGACCATGATTGCCACTGAAGCGGCACTGGGTGTGCATCCGGCCAGCGAATATCTCTTTTTTATAGTGGTAGGTTCGGTGGGAGCTTATTATCCGCAGGGATTTGCTCCGACAAAAATGTATGTATCGGAGGAATACTCCCGCGCGGTGCGCGGAGGAATCGGTCATATTAAGGCGGCCGGTAATTACGCCGCCAGCCTTTATGCCAGCAGGATAGCCACTAATATGGGGTACACGCAGGTTCTGTGGCTTGATTCCTCCGAGAAAAGATACGTGGAAGAAGTTGGAACAAGTAATATCTTTTTTGTCATGGGCAATGAATTAATTACGCCTCCTTTAGCCGGATCGATTTTGCCGGGTGTGACGCGTAATTCAGTGATAACTTTGGCAAAACATTTAAAAATCAAGGTTGTGGAAAGACCGATATCCATTGACGAGGTTATTGCTACTTCCAAAAATGGTTCATTGAAAGAAGCTTTTGCTTCCGGAACGGCGGCCGTCATTTCTCCGGTGGGGCATATTCATTTCCGCGGTAAGGAATATTCGATCAACGGCGGCAAGACCGGAGTGCTGGCGGAGAAATTATATAATGAAATCCTGCAAATTCAATATGGATTGAAAGCTGATCCGTTCGGCTGGCGCGTCAAAATATTTGACGGGAAAAAGACTGCCAGGAAGTAAAATTTTTGTTTTTCTTCTTTGATACAGGTACTTGGGTTTGTATTCCACAACACTGTGGAAATGGTTGTTGATAACTTTGTTGATAATGTCTCTAAGTGTGTAATTGTTACGATTTTACACCAAATTGCACAAGGTTTAGGCAATTAAAACATTCAATATAATCAATAACTTATCAATATAGCCTTATATCATCGTCACTTAAGAGGCATGGATAAAGACAGATATAAACTTCACAGGAAAAAGTGTGCCATCAATGGCCGTTTTTTTATAAAAAAATGATAAAATTTATTTTCAATACAAATAAGCTATTTACGGCAACAAAGATTGTTCTTTGCCTTATTCTATCGCTGCCGGTTTGGCCTTGTTGTGCTTTTTCCGAAGAACTTCCGGCGGTTGGCAATATTACCCAAAAGCTTCAGAGCACTTATGAGGAAACGAAAGACCTGAAGGCAAATTTCATTCAGGAAGCAACATTAACATCAGTCAAGAAAACTCAAAGGGAAGAAGGCCGCGTTTATTTTAAGAATCCAAAGAATATGCTCTGGGAATACTCCAATCCCAAAGGTAAAAAACTGGTGATTAACAGTAAAACCGCGTGGCTCTACCTTGCCAGGGAAAAGGTCGCTTATCAGCAGAAGGCAGAAAGTATTTTCCAATCGAAGTTTTTAATAAATTTTTTTGCCGGATCGGGAAAACTAAAAGATGATTTCATAATCAAATATGCCGAACCAAAAGCTTATGACAAAGACGGCAATTATTTACTTATGTTGATTCCCAGGGAAAAGACGGCGGCCTGCAATTCAGTCAGGATGACTATTGATAAAAACAATTTTTATATTTTGCAGGTAAGCTTCGATGATGTTATGGGCAATTCTACCACGCTGAAATTTTCCAATATTTTCATCAATACGGGACTGGCGCAAAAAATGTTCCAGTTTCGGCCGCCGGCGGGAGTCCAAATTTTTGAAATGCCGTGAGGGGCTGTTGAAAAAAGTCCATCTACTTCGTTGCGCTGCAATACGAATGATGTACAATTGAATCATGAAATACGAGTGGAATCCCGCAAAGAATGAATGGTTAAAAAAAGAAAGACATATATCTTTCGAACAAATAATCATTCATCTTTCCCGAGGAGGCTGTCCGAAAACTCAATTTTACTAAATTCGGCTTCTGTAATATCAAGTAGTTACGAGTGCAAAAAAGGCCTAAAAAGCTATTCTCGGACAGCCTCCGAGGCGATGTCTGGAAAGTAACTGATCATCCCGACCAGTCAAACTATCCCGGACAAAAGCTGTATTT
This sequence comes from Smithella sp. D17, assembly GCA_000753945.1. Taxonomy (GTDB): domain Bacteria; phylum Desulfobacterota; class Syntrophia; order Syntrophales; family Smithellaceae; genus Smithella. Next base: position 2,393 of record JQOA01000078.1, read on the forward strand.
TGTTATTGTAGATAGTTATATTTATGTCGTCCCATATATCGTGGAAAAGGATTTTTCTAAAAACAATAATACCCAGCAGGAAGGCAACAAAAATGTATAACGAAGAACAGGAGAATCAAAATGAAATACGATAAAGAAGAAAAAGATATTCTTGATGCGTTGGAAAAGGGCAAGATGAAGCTTACTGCGCCATCAAAAAAAAGAAATAGAATCGATTAAGGCAGCGGCGAATAACACACTTAAAAAAGACAAGCGGATAACGATTCGTCTGTATGACCATGATTTTATTGGAATTCAAAAGAAAGCTATGGAGATGGGTATGCCATACCAAACGCTTATTTCCGGCATCATTCACCGTTATGTAGAAGGTGATATAAAAATAAAGACCGGATAACCTTCCGCTTCAAGAGATCGGTTATCGGTGTACACATACATCTTTGAAGTTATCCATAAAACAGGCCATCACAATTAATGAATTGTCCTCAACAAGCGCCTTTCCCCTTCGGACGGCATAGGTAATCGCCGATTGTGTCCGGCTCAGCAGTTGC
>JQOA01000079.1 GCA_000753945.1 Smithella sp. D17
CGGTTATTTTAGTAGCTGCTGTTTTCCCGATAACAAGTTTTGTAATATCCTTCTTGATCGCTTCCGTCAGAATACGGATTTCATCATCCCTGTCTTTGGTTATTTGCTCAATAGCATCTGCTTCGATCGCCTGCGAACGCGAGTCACTTTCTGCGCCTTTCCTTGTAAATATCTTGGCATCAATGACTGTCCCTTCAACACCGGGGGGCACGCGTAAAGACGTATCTCTTACATCACTGGCCTTTTCGCCGAAAATCGCCCGCAGAAGTTTTTCTTCAGCAGATAATTGAGTCTCTCCCTTGGGAGTGATTTTGCCGACAAGAATATCACCCGGCTTCACGGAAACGCCAATACAGACGATACCGCTTTCATCCAGATTTTTCAGAACTTCTTCGCCGACATTGGGAATGTCACGCGTAATTTCTTCCTTGCCCAGCTTGGTATCACGGGACATGGTTTCAAATTCTTCAATGTGAATGGATGTAAAAATATCCTCTTTAACTATTCTTTCACTGACCAGAATAGAATCTTCATAATTGTAACCGCCCCAGGACATGAAAGCAACCATAACATTCCGTCCCAGCGCCAATTCTCCATTATCAATTGACGGTCCGTCAGCCAATATATCTTTTTTATGCAGGCGATCACCCACATTGACTATAGGTTTCTGGTTAAAACAAGTGTCTTGATTGGAGCGCTGGTATTTAGCTAAATTATAAATATCAACACCGCTGTCAATGCCGTCTTCTTCAGGATGATCAGCCCGGACAATAATCCTTGATGCATCAACATTTTCCACAACACCAGGCCGTCTGGCGACAACAACCGCTCCGGAATCACGGGCAACAACCGATTCTATGCCTGTACCTACCACCGGAACTTCGGGGCTCATCAAGGGGACAGATTGTCTCTGCATATTTGACCCCATTAGTGCACGATTGGCGTCATCGTGTTCCAGAAACGGAATCAATGCCGCCGCGACACTGACCAGCTGGGTAGGCGAAACGTCCATCATCTTAATTTGTTCGGGCATAACCGAAATAAAATCGCCACCTTTTCTAACGGATATCAACTCTTCTACAAATTTGTCCTGTTGATCCACAGGACGGTCCGCCGAAGCAACAATTTGATTTTCTTCTTCAATGGCTGTTATAAAACGAACGTCATCTGATACACGGCCATTTTCCACCATCCTATAGGGTGTTTCAATAAAGCCAAATTCATTAACCCTCGCATAAGTGCTAAGAGATACAATCAACCCGATATTAGGTCCTTCCGGTGTTTCTATCGGGCAAATACGCCCGTAATGAGTGGGATGAACGTCTCGAACTTCAAATCCGGCCCGCTCCCGCGTCAAGCCGCCTGGACCAAGTGCAGACAAGCGTCTTTTGTGCGTAATTTCAGAAAGTGGATTGGTCTGATCCATGAACTGAGAAAGCTGGCTGGAATTAAAAAATTCATTAACAACAGCCGAAACCGGCTTGGCATTAATCAGGTCGTGCGGCATCATTGTTTCGATATCCTGCAGACTCATTTTTTCTTTTATTGCCCGCTCCATGCGGACCAAACCAATACGGTACTGGTTTTCTATAAGCTCCCCAACAGATCGTACCCGGCGGTTTCCTAAATGGTCAATATCATCTACACTACAATCTCCAACAGCATTTTTCAAATCAATCAAATATTTTACCGCGGACAGAATGTCCTCATTCCGCAACGTGGTAACATCCGTCGGCACATTCATACGTAATTTGTAATTCATCTTGGCGCGACCGACATTAGACAAGTCATAAGTTTCCGTTTCAAAGAAAAGGCTTTGGAAAAATTTTGCTGCCGTTTCCGGAGTTGGAGGATTGCTGGGACGCAACCGGCGATATATTTCCATTATCGCGTCTTCGGTACTATCAATGCGATCCATCAATAAAGTATCCCTGATAGACGCGTTATCCATATCTTCATCAAGATGGATCAGCGTTAACTCTTTAACACCCTTCTCCCGGGCTAATTCCAACCAGTTTAAGGGCAATTCCTCGTTGCAGCGGAAAACGATGTCTCCTGTTTTAGGATCACGAATATCCGACGAAGGGATCTTACCGGTAAGCTCTGTTTCATTGATTGTAACACGTTTAATGCCTGCATCCATTATTCTTTTTAAGAGAGGCTTCGTTAGCTTGCGCCCCTTTTTGACAATCACTTCAGCGCTTTTGGGATCTTTGATATCTTCGGGAGCTTTCTGACCAAAAAGAGAATCGTCAACAGCAAAATAAATCTTTTTATCTTCAATGATAATTTTATCAATGCTGTAAAAATAATTTAGAATAAATTCCGACGAATTACCCAGCGCCTTCAATAATATGGTGACAGGCATTTTTCTGCGGCGGTCGATCCTGACATAGAGGATGTCTTTGGAATCAAATTCCAGATCCAGCCAGGAACCACGAATGGGAATTACCCTTGCCGAATAAATCAGCTTGCCGCTGGCAACAGTTTTACCCTTATCATGATCAAAAAAGATGCCCGGTGAACGGTGAAGTTGACTGACAATAACCCGTTCCGTTCCGTTAATGATAAAAGTGCCATTTTCAGTCATCAGCGGGATTTCGCCAAAGTAAATTTCCTGCTCTTTAATGTCGCGGATCTGCTTTGTTTCTGCTGTTTCCTTGCCACTTTTTCCTTCAGCAAGACGATCGACATCAAAAACAACCAGCCTGACCACAATTTTCAAAGGAGCGGCATAGGTCATGCCTTTCTGGACACACTCCTTCACATCATACCGGACATCACCGAGTCTATAACTGACAAACTCCAGAGAACACTTCCCGCTAAAGTCCGAAAAGGGAAAAACGCTCTTAAACGCACCCTGCAAACCAAAGTTACCCCTTTTTGCCGGCGCTATTTCCTTTTGGAGAAATTTTTCATAAGATTGTGTCTGGATTTCAATTAGATTCGGTATATCCAGTATTTTCTTTGCCTGACCAAAATATTTTCTAAAGTCACCCATAGCATCCTTAAATAAAATAATATATTAGAGATTATGTTACTTAATCTCGACGGTCCCGCCGACTTCTTCAATTTTCTTCTTAATGTCTGCGGCTTCGTCTTTGGAAACGCCTTCTTTAATAGGTTTGGGCACACCTTCCACCAAATCCTTTGCTTCTTTCAGTCCCAAGCTGGTTATAGCTCGAACAACTTTGATTACTTGAATCTTTTCCGCGCCAAAGCCGGTGAGAATCGCATCAAACTCGGTTTTCTCCTCAGCAGGAGCGGCAGCAGCAGCGCCAGGAGCGGCAACGGCGGCCATCATCGGAGCGGCTGCGGAAACGCCGAATTTTTCTTCCAATTCTTTTACCAGAGCAGAAAGCTCTAATACTGTCATTCCTTCAATAAATTTGACTACATCGTCCTTAGTAATTTCTGACATTTTTCTATTCCTCTCTGTATGTTTTAATTAATTTAAAGTTTTTTTCTTATCACAATAGGCATTGAGCACTTGCACAAAGCTTCTCGGAACGCCACTCAAAACGGTCACGAACGATGTCGGTACCGCTGCCATTACCGAAACTAATTTACCCAGGAGAACTTCTCTACTGGGTAATTCCGCCAAAACAGTAAGATCGCTCTTAGTTAAAGACTTACGATCCAGCAGTCCAACCTTGATTTCCAATTCCGGATTTTTCTTCGCAAAATCAATCAGAATTTTAGTCGGTCCTACCGGGTCTTTATAGCCCAAAACAACTGCAACAGGCCATTTGAAATGATCGTCAAGTATACTGAAATCGGTTTCTTTTGAAGCAATCCTCAAAAGAGTGTTTTTCACAACCTTCCATTCAGCATCGGACTTGCGCAACGCATTTCTCAGAGCTTCCATTTTCTCGACATTCATTCCGCTAAAGCTGGTCAGAACGCCTAACTTGGCTTCTTTGAGTTTCTTATGTAATTCAGATACAATTTGCTCTTTCGTTCCCCGATCCAATCTATCCGCCTCCTTTCAAAATTATTTTATTTTCTTGAGGCCGGAGAATCTAGCCACATACAGAACAAAAAAACGGTAACCTTGTCCAAATTCCGATTCCCGTTTTCCAAAAATTGTTTACCTTGAAAAATAAAGCAACTATTTTCATCATACGAGTCTCGGCAGGCCTTTTTTCGTTTAAACTTCTGTACCTGCTGTCTTCGACCTTAATTATTGTAAAAAACTTAATTTTTCTCCATTAAACCGCAGCTTTTATATCGAGAGGATCAATTTTCACGCCCACACCCATTGTACTGGAAATAGAAATGCTTTTAATATAAGTTCCTTTGCTTGACGCCGGTTTCAATTTAATAATGGTTTCCAGCAAAGCGCTGACATTTTCTCTTAATTTTTCGGCGCCAAAAGATACTTTTCCAACAGGAGAGTGAACTATTCCCGCTTTTTCCACGCGGAATTCCACCTTCCCGGCCTTCAATTCCTTCACCGCATTAGCCACTTCAAAAGTCACGGTTCCCACCTTCGGATTGGGCATTAACCCGCGCGGACCTAAAATTTTACCGATCTTTCCCACGGAACCCATCATATCCGGAGTCGCAATAACACGATCAAATTCCATCCAGCCGCCTTTAATCTTTTCAAGAATATCATCATTGCCGACTAAATCCGCACCGGCTTCCAGAGCTTCTTTCTCCTTTTCTCCTTTGGCAAAAACCAAAACCCTTACAGTTTTTCCCAAGCCATTAGGCAGAACCACACTTCCCCGCACCATCTGATCGGCATGAGCAGGATTAACGCCTAAACGAATGGCAGCATCCACAGTCTCATCAAATTTGGTGCCAGCCGCTGATACAACTATTTCCGTAGCTTCTTGAAGCGAGTATCGTTTGCCCGGTTCAACTTTCGCTTTTGCTGCCAATATACGTTTGCCTCTTTTTAACATAATAAACCTCGTATTTATTAACCTGTAATTTCAATTCCCATTGACCTTGCAGTGCCTGAAATTGTCTTTATAGCACCTTCAATATTCACGGCATTTAAATCTTTAAACTTTAATTCGGCAATTTCTTTCACTTGTCCTGCCGTAACCGTGCCAACTTTTTCTCTCTTCGGATCGCTGGCTCCTTTGGCAATTTTTGCCGCCTGTTTAAGCAGCACGGATACCGGAGGTGTCTTTGTTATAAATGTAAACGATCTGTCCGCATAAACGGTAATCACGACAGGAATAATCATACCTTCCTGACTCTGCGTCATAGCATTATAGGCTTTGCAAAATTCCATAATATTGACGCCGTGCTGTCCCAATGCCGGACCGATAGGAGGTGAAGGAGTCGCTTTGCCCGCCTTGATTTGCAATTTTATATTTGCAATAATTTTTTTTGCCATTTTAAATCACCCTGATCTGAATATTTTTTATACTTATTTTGCTTTTTTATTAAAATATTATCCCTGAGTTACCTGAATGAAATCCAATTCCACCGGTGTAGGCCGGCCAAAAATACTCACGATAACTCTTAGCTTGCTTTTTTCAGGTTTCAATTCATCAATAACCCCGTCAAAATTGGTAAACGGACCATCAATAATTTTCACATGATCACCAACATCGAATTTGAATTTGGGCTTTGGCTTGAGCGTTCCTTCATCAATCCTAAACTTCAGGTTTTCCACATCTTTGTCCGGTATAGGTGAAGGCTTATCTTTAGTGCCAATGAAACCGGTAACTTTAGGAGTATCTTTAACAATATGCCAGGTATCATCCGTCATTTCCATGCGGACAAGAATATATCCCGGAAAAAACTTACGTTTGGAATTTTTCTTTTCCCCTGAAATCAATTCTACAACATCTTCTTCAGGAATAAGAATATCGGAAAAGAGAGCCTGGGTTCCGGACAGTTCAATTCTTTCTTGAAGACTCATCTTTACCTTGTTCTCATACCCGGAATAGGTATGAACAACATACCATTTAAAAGCCATTTTTTAACCTAATATAAATTTAACTGTTTTAGCGAGTGCAAAATCAATTATGCCCAAAATAATCGCAACTATAAAAACTAAAATTATTACGACTGCTGTAGA
>JQOA01000080.1:0-27184 GCA_000753945.1 Smithella sp. D17
GGCGTTTTTCTTCGATAACCGATTCTTTGTTGGTTATTGATTTTTCACGTCCTTCAACGGATGATTCTTTTTGAGCCAAAACATCTGCTTTTTTATCCAGATTTTCTTCTTTGGCACGAATGCGTTTCTCTCTCCCGTCAAAATCACTTCTTCTCTCTTTCGCTTCACTATCAAATTCGGCCTTCATCTTCAGAAGGTTTTCCTTTGCTTGAAGGATTGCTTCTTTCTTAATGGTTTCCGCCTCTTTCTTGGCTTCTTCGGCGATACGCACCATTAATTTCTTCGATGACTTGATTTCTTTGGCTGCAAGAACCTGTTTCAAAATAAAGCCGATAATAATACCTGAAACAACTGCAACAACCAAAACAACTACTGATACACCGGCCCAAAACATATAATTTTACCTCCTTCTTGCTCCTTAGGAAAATCCATTTCCCAACCTGAAAACTTATGCCGTTAATACAGAAGGACATCTCTCCGTTGGAGCTATATTTAAACCTCACGACGGCATCCTTATGTCAGGACGCTTAGCCGCAAGAATTTGTAATGAGACACAAGTTTCAGAAACGTAGTGCACTGAAACTTGATGAAGTCGTAAAAAGTCGAAAAACCGTCATACCGGTGAAGGCCGGTATCCAGAACCTATTGAAATAACTGGATTCCCGCCTTCGCGGGAATGACAAAAAAGGGCAAAAGCGACTTTTTACGAGACCATCAAACTTGATAGTCGAATTATCCAGCATAGCTGAATACGTTCATCTGATTATTTTTATTTTTTAAAGGCGGGAAAGGTTTATGACTAAAACGGGAGACATAAAAACCCCCGCATATGCCGTGTTAATCGCCATTTTGAACCTTCTTACAAAGTGGGCACCTGTATTGGTTGTTTCAGGCTTTCTGCTTGCCGGCAAACGGCAAAAAAACAGCTATGCACACCGCAATCAAGGAAAGGGCCCAATGTCAAAAATGTTGGCTCAAAGACAAATATTAATCACGTACATCGCAGGGGCGAACAAAAACTTGCTAATTTGCTTCATCAATCAGTTGAATTAATTTTTCGGCTCTGCGTTCTATCTGATCGCAGAGATCCCTGTTAACTCCTTTTAATATTAACAACTCTTCTGAAATGTTTAAGGCCGCCAAGATGGCAACGCTTAAGGTTTTGATACCATTACCGGATCGCAAAACCTCCTCCATTTTTTCATTTACAAATTGGACAACGTTGGCCACTTCTTCATCTTCTGAATCGCTTAAAACAGAAAGTTCCTGCCCCAATACCGTTATTTTGTGACTATTTTTCAAAACACACGCCCTGGAAGCTTATTTTACTGAATCTATATCTGCAATTAATTCAAGCAGTGAATCTACCTTTGCGCGTACGTTGTTCCTTTCTTCGTCTAATGCCTTTAATTTATTTTTTACCCCTTCTAATTCCGCCTCTTTATTTTTTAATGTTTCCTCCAATATATGAATTTGTTTTTTTAAAGAAACTTTCTCATTAACAATAACTTTAATCTTATCCTCTAATTTCTTAAAATTTTCCAATTCCACTGTAATTATTCACCCTTTCTTTAAAAGAAAATAAGTTTTTGAAAATATTTTTTTGTTTTAATTTATGCTAATTTATGACCCAATGTCAAGGTATTATTTTAACTTTTACTTATCTTCAGTAACCGGAAATAATCATTGAGCTCATGAAGAATGCTTTCTTTGTCTTTTAATTTTCCCGCAAGATCCCGGAAACGGCTGGAGCTGTCTAAGCCCTTGGTATACCAAAGAATATGCTTATGAAAGCTTTTGAGAGCCACTTTATCTCCAAAAAATTGGGATTCCATTTTCCAATGATTTTGAATCATTTCCAGCCTTTGCTCCAAATCGGGTAAATAATTTAACGGCTTACCGGCACATTTCTGAGCAATACCTTTAAATATCCAGGGATTGCCCAACGCTCCTCTCCCCACCATTACAGCATCGCAGGAAGTCTCTTTCAGCATTCTTACAGTGTCCTGCGGCTGACGGATATCGCCGTTGCCAATTACCGGAATTTTAATGGTTTTTTTTACTTCTGCGATTATTTTCCAATCTGCCTGACCGCTGTAACCCTGATCGGCCGTGCGGGCATGAACGGTAATTGCATCGGCTCCACAATCCTCCGCAATTTTCGCAATTTGTACAGCATTAATTGATGAATGCGTCCAGCCGGAGCGAATTTTTACCGTGACGGGAATTTTTACAGCTTTTTTTACAGCTTCAACTATGCGGGCAATGAGATCGGGATTTTTCATTAAAATGGCACCGGCGCCAGCCTTAATTACCTTTTTTACCGGACAGCCCATATTGATATCAATCAAATCAACGCCACTATCTGCAACAATGCGGGCGGCCTCGGCCATAATTTGAGGATCAGCTCCAAAAATCTGCGCACCCAAAGGACGGTCATCAGCGCAGGTTTTCAGATACTCATAAGTTTTGGCAGTTTTGCGGACAAGGCCGTTGGCGCTGATCATCTCCGTGTAAGCCAATGCGCACCCCTGAGAACGGACAATCAATCTAAACGGCAAATTGGAAATTCCCGCCAGCGGGGCAAGAAAGGCGCCTTTTTGTGCGGCTGTTTTAATTATATTCATCATGCAAGAATATACTTTTCCGCGCGGGCTAATTCTTCCAATGTGTTGATTCCCATAACCTCAACGTAATCGGAAGCGATAAATGATTTTACTTTTTGGCCTTCGCGACAGGCTATCTCGACAATGTCGGTAAGATAATATTCGTGCTGCTGATTATTGTCGGTAACTTTTCCTAAAGCGGAAAATAAATATTTTGTATCGACGCAGTAAATGCCTGTATTTATTTCCCCGATTTTTCTCTCAACTTCTGTGGCATCCTTATGCTCGACTATTTTTAAAACATTGCCCTTGTCATCCTTAACGATGCGTCCGTAAGCATGAGGCGGAGGCGGAATGGTTGTCAACACTGAAACCACGGCTTTTGAAGCAACATGATTTTCCACCAGTGATTTTATTGTCGTGGATTTGAGAAGCGGCACATCGCCGCAAAGAATCACGGTGAGCCCTTTGTAATCAGCTAATATATCTTTCGCCTGCAAAACGGCGTGCCCTGTTCCTAACTGCGGTTTCTGCTCGACAAAAATGCAACCACTGTTGGCAAATTTTTCTCGCACGTCATCCGCCTGATGACCGATCACCGCAACTATCTTTTCTGCTCCGGCTTCTTTTGCCGCCGCAATAGAATAATAGAGAAGAGGCTTGCCATTCAGGACATGCAGGACTTTCGCCAAATCCGATTTCATGCGGGTGCCCTTCCCCGCCGCCAGAATCACCGCGCAAAATTTATTTTCGTTCACCGTATCAACCTTTCTCACCTGAGTTTATCCTTCAGGTTCGTCTCCAGAATGCGGAATCCGTTTTCCACATAATACTTTCGCTCTGAGACATCAAGCAATGAACCTAGCTTTACTGAAAAATCCTTTTTGCCCAATTTCCCCAGTTCCGCAAGCATTTGGGTGAGAGCCTCATGATCGGCATTCAAAACGATCCCGCGTTTAACCAGAAACTCCATATCATATGCGTCGCGTATTTCCCGGCGGTCAAGAAAGGCTTCGATCTTTGAAGTCATCATATCTTCCAACACCACAGTTTTCAACATCACCTGAACCGGCGCGTGCGGACTGTAGGCGATGCTCGTTTCTGTCTTGACGTTCTTTACCGTTTTCCGTATCTCAATTTTCAACGACCGTGGAAACTGCGGCGATTTCAATTCAAACAAAATTGTAAAATGCTTGTTAGCGGAATCGGCTATTTTGTAAAACTGATCCAAATATTTTTCCATCCGGTGATAGTATTTTGCCCAATCCATCTCCCCGGCCACCCAGAAATCCAAATCAACCGAATAACGATTCAATCCATGGCACAAACGCAACATAGTGCCGCCGCCGAAAATCAAGTTGGCGAGAAACCGCCCGCTTTGAAGCCTGCTTAAAACTTCCAGCTCAAATTGTTCATGTTGAATCAAATCCCCCATAGCCTGTTCACCGTCTCTTTTGTTTTTTGCGGATAGATTTTCAGGATGCTTTTAAGTTTCTTGATGTCCAGCTTCTTCATATCCAGCGAGTCAATATCGAACTTATATTTACCGAACGAATAGAGATAAGCGGCATCTATAAACGCTTTTTCTTTAGTGGCGATGAAGATGTCATCCGTTTTAACAAAATCGCCATAGTATCGGTTCTGCACTTTTACATAATTGAAGACCGCTTCCCGCACATTGTAAACGATGGAACGTTTCAGGCAGATGCTTTCCTGGTAGTTGTTCTGAGCCTGCGTCGTCACTTCGTAATAAGCCAGGGCCGTCATGAGGGAAATGTATGAAGGTACCTGCAGGATATTGGCGATTTTGAAAAAATCCCGGAGAGTTAGATTTTCCCATTTCCAGGCGGTGGTGTAAAAACCGTTTTTCAACCGGACAAGAACACCTTGACGGACGTAGCGGCTGTACAATACACGGGCGGAGTCCGTTTGAATCCCCAAGCCTTGCACTACATCTTCAAGAGTGAAGCAGGTTTTTTTGCTCAATTCCTGCAATTCTGTCATATTTTTACTAAGCATATATAGTTATCACTTTTGTTAATTATATATACTTTGTATAATTTTGCAAGCGTGGATTTGCTACTGCTTACGGGTGCCCTTCCCCGCCGCCAATATCACCGCACAAAATTTATTTTCTTTCACTTCATTAATCCTTATTTGTTTGTCATTCCCGCGAAGGCGGGAATCCAGTTTTTTATATTTAATTAAGTATACTGTCCCTCAAATTTCCCCAAATTTCTCAATCATCTTCAGAAAAATTGGAAACACAAATGAATAATTTTGTATGTCAAAGTTTGATTCGTTCATTATTATTTTGGAGTTTTTCCACACTTTTATCTCTTCGGGCCAACGTAAGTAATTATTTTATCATCTCCTTGGCCATTGATTGTCACAAGACCTAATGTCTCCAATGCCTTCAAAGATGCACCCATAGAACCTGATGTAAGTTCGTAATCATATGTTTCATGAAGGTATTGTTTGACTTCAAACCAAGTTACTGTTCCTTTGCTTTTAATATAAGCCAACATTCTTGAAGGTTCTGTATTGGGATTATTTAGCATACCTTGATAGCTTGGCAAATAACCATCAATAGGTTGTCTTGTGACATTTCTCATATTGAATGCCACTGGTTCTATGTTTTCAATCCACTTATAAACTTTTTCTCGTTGTATTTCTGTAAGCTTGTCAATGGTAATATTTTCTATTGCCTCATAAAATATTTTTTTCTCAAGACTGTTTATATTTCCATTAGGCGCAATAGTTTTAATTTCATATTTGTCTTCATCTAAAATGACAAAATATTTACCGCTACTGATGTTCTTGCACGCCTCAACGGTAAGTTGATCATCAGAAGTAATTTTAGCTGTATCTGCTTGTGAGATTACTTTCTTATGTCCTTGAAGAGTGGGAGCAGGTATTTGAGTCTCCGGTGTTTTTTCTCCTTCCATCTCGCCATTTTGCTTCTTTATTAGACTAAGAAGCACAGTTCGTATTTCTTTTCTGAAAATGAATACAATTAGCACTAAACAAATAGGCCAAACGATAGTCGAAATTGCTTTTATCAATGCTATCGTATCTTCCATTTTTATTCTTCGCCTGTTTTCAGCTTATAGGTCAGTGTCATATCTTTACCACTTTTTATATGAAAAGGCCATTCCATCCAACTGAAATCCATTCTGTTTAGCGCATGTGACGATTCAATGAAATTCAGGGGAAATAACACTTAATTCAATCTTTTCCTGTTTCTTTACAGAAATTCTCTCCTGACCAAATTATTTACCACCCTCTTGGTTATACGGAGAAATTACCATCACTTCCTTAATCGATTTCTGGTCGGCGTTTTCAATGATAAACGTAATTCCGCCATACTGAAACCTTTCTTTAGGCTTCGGAATTCTTCCCATCTGCTGCATCAGGAAGCCGCCGACAGTTTCATAGTTTCCTTCAGGAAATACAGTTTTAATTAATTGCCGCAAAGTGCCCATTTCCAGCCGTCCCGAAACAAGATATCGTCCTTCAGATATTTTTCTATACAGTTTTTCTCCCGCAACATATTCATCAATTGTCCCGACAATTTCTTCTCCGATGTCTTCTATGGTGACAACGCCTGTCGCGCCTCCGTATTCATCCACCATCACCGCCATTTGCTCATTTTTTTTCTGCATTGCCGCGAGCAGTTCGCTGACTTTTTTTGTTTCCGGCACGTAAAAAACATCCTTCTGCATACAGGAAGCGACTGTTGTTCCGCCGACACCTTCCGGGACCTGTTTGTCCTTAAGAAGCATCTCTAAAAGATCAAAGTAATGGAGAATTCCAACAATATTGTACACGGTATCTTCATACACGGGAATGCGCATATATTTTTTATCGGCCACAACGCCCACTGCTTCAGAAATTTTCATGGTTGCCGACAAGGAAGTCAAAGCGGAAATAGGCACCATAATTTTAACAGCGGTTAATTCTGAAAAATCAAAAACGCGGCTGACCATTTCCTTTTCCGTGGTCAGGATATCGCCGCCCTTGGTCTTTTCGCCCAGAATATATTTCAGACCTTCCTTGGTAATATGGGAAGTTTCTCCGGCCTTGCGATCAGAAGAAAGATGAACCGTTCCCCGTGACACGGCCGCGATAAGAAAAGCGACCGGATAAAAAAGCATTGAGGAAAAACGGATAAACCAGGCAACTCTCACCGCCATTGCTTCTGAGTGATGCAGAAATATACTGCGGGCAATAATCATTATAAAAAGAATCGGCAGCATAATCATAAAGGCTATTTTTTCGCCCCGCGCCTGACCGTAAAAGGATATCAGAAGGCCTGTCACCAGAGTTGAAGCGATGATAATCGCCAGATTGGTTCCGACAAGCGCAGTGGAAATAAACCACTCCGGCCTTTCTTTTAGTTTAACTGCCTGCACAGCAGAGCCAGAGCCCTGATGCGCGCGATTTTTGAGCTTGTTTATATCGGAAGCGAACAGCGCCACTTCACCGCCGGAATACAACATTTCCAGTACAAGACATAAAAATATGGCCGCGATGATTAAATAAAAGCTCATTATTTTTCCGGCTCCTGTGACTTTTCCCTGGTTATTTTCACCTTCAGTATTCTTGTCTTGCTGATATCATGAACGGAAAATACATATCCTTCCGAGCTTACTTCCTCGCCTTTTTCCGGCATCTTTCCGAAAAGGTGCAGAACAAACCCGCCTATTGTATCGAATTCATCCTCCGGCAATTCAGCTTCGAGAATTTTATTGCATTGTTCAACCGACATACCGCCATCCACGATAATTGTATTTTCATCAATTTTCTCACAGCCGTCACTACCTGATTCATTAACGCCTTCTGTCTCTTCAAAAAGATGTTCCAGAATATGCTCCAGCGTTATCATTCCGGAAACCCCGCCATATTCATCAACTACAATGGCAATCTGCAGAAAATTTTTCTGGAAATCATGCAAAAGCCCGTGAACCGTTTGTTGTTCAGGAACAAAATATGGTTTCATTAAAAGATTTTGGATGCTGTCCTGTGTTCTTCCCCGCCAGACGTTGTTGAGCAAATCACGGGCAAATAAAATTCCGGCAATATCGTCTCTGTCCTCTCTGTAAACGGGCACACGCTCCTGCCTGGCTTTGGCTATGGATTGAAGCATTTCTTCAACCGGCATATTCAGCGGAAGACAAAACATATCCACGCGGGGTATCATTATGTCCGTCACCGGCCTGTCACCCAGTTCAAATATTTTATTAATTAATTCTTTTTGCGATTCATCCACCACACCTTCAAGATTACCGGCATCAATGAGCGTTTTAAATTCATCCTCCATCAGAGCTTCCGATTCCTCGGATTTATCCGCACCATAACGTCGCAGAAAAAGCCCGGATATTTTTTCCAGACCGGCCACTATCGGATACTCCAGCCGGGAAATAACGGTAAGTGGAAATGAAACTAAAGAAGAAAGCTGCATCGGATAGGTAACGCCGAAGGTCTTGGGAATGGCTTCACCGACAAACAGCAAAACAACGGTTGTAAAAACAATGGAAACCCATTGCCCGTTGATTCCCAAAAGCCCGATGAAATAGGAAGCCGCCAGAATGGAAATGCTGACATTGACAACTTCGTTGCTGGTCACTATCGTGATCAGCAAACGCCGCTGGTTGGAAAGCAGCTTAACAACATATTCAAAAAACGGATAGTTGTCCCGTTTCATTTTGTGCAGGTGTAGATCCCTCAGCGAAAGCAGAGCTGCTTCGGCCGACGAAAAAAACCCTGAAAGCATAAACAGAATGATTAAAACAACAATATCAGCATTCCAGCCCAATTATTTTGCCACCTCACCTTTCTTGTTGATATACTTTAATTTAACAGATTATAGAAAAAAAATAAACTAATTGTACCTTTATTATTAAATTGACAGTGGAAAGCATTCTTTCTATACTTCCATACCAAGTCGCCTTCTTCGGCTAACTTCGTTGGCATCGTCGTCGGCTTCCTCAACGTATCATCATATACGCCTGCGGAGCCTCCTCCTTGCCGCCTCGTTATCCTTTGAAGCCAACTTGGCATAAAAACAAAGAAAACCATCTTAATTTTCTCCATTAGAAACCACATTAAGGGAGGATTGCATTATGAAAAGAAAATATATCTTCTTAAGTATTTTGTTCGTATTATTCATTTGTCCATACAGCCACGCGTCTTTTCTTGATACACTTAAAGACACACTTAATACCGTGACATCTACCACCCCTTCCGGCAGCAGCGGGAAAATTGATCTGGGACTCAAAGAAGCGCTAAATGTCGGCATAAAAAACACTATAAATTATCTGGGGAAAAATGACGGTTACTTCGCCAATGCCGCCGTCAAGATATTAATACCTGAAAAAGTTAGAAAATTAGAACCAGCTCTGCGAGGTATCGGCTATGGACCGCAACTGGATGAATTTACGCTCAGCATGAACAGAGCCGCGGAAAAAGCTGCTCCGTTGGCCGCGGATATCTTCTCAACTGCGATTACAGAGATGAGCTTTGACGACGCCAATAAAATTCTGCGTGGCGGAAATACAGCTGCGACGGATTATCTCAAAACAAAAACATACGACAAACTGCTGGAGAAATTTCAGCCGGCAGTACGCAAAACGATGAGCGAGTACAAAGTAACTCAAAAATACGACGCGCTCAACGAAAAAGTAAACAAACTGCCTCTGATCGGTCAATCTACAAATCTGGATGTAAACAGATATGTTTCATCCAAAGCGCTCGATGGATTATTTTCCGTTCTGGCCAAAGAAGAAACGAATATCCGCACTAATCCCAAAGCGAGAGTGACTGATCTGCTGAAGGAAGTTTTTAAATAATCTGACAACAAACAGGAGAAATACCAATTATGCCCAAAATACTGCTCATAGGAAACGGCGCAAGGGAACACGCGCTGGCCGAAGCGATTACCCGCTCTCAACAAAAGCCCCTGCTTTTCTCTTTTATGAAATCAAACAATCCGGGCATAGCTTCTCTTTCGGCAAAAACGATGTTGGGTAGTTATTCCGATCTCCAAGCAATTACAGGTTTTGCTGTGGAAAATAAAATCGAGTTCGCCGTCATCGGCCCTGAAGATCCTCTCAACAACGGTGTTGCAGATGCCCTGGCTAAAATAAACATTCCTGCTGTAGGGCCGACAAAAAGTCTGGCACGGCTGGAAACTTCCAAATCATTTACCAGAAATCTTGTCAGTAAATATAATATTCCCGGTAATCCGCAGTTCAAAGTGTTTACAACGATCAATGGAGTAGAAGCTTTTTTAAATGAACTGGAAGGAATCGTTCTCAAACCGGATGGTTTAACCGGCGGCAAGGGTGTGCAGGTTCAAGGGGACCATTTTGAAACAAAAGAAGATGCTTTAAAGCTGTGTGAACAAGTACTCGGCGGCGGATCTTCACTGATTGTCGAAGAAAAATTCGATGGTGAAGAATTTTCGCTGCAATGCCTGTGCGACGGAAAAACAGTGGTTGCCACACCGCTGGTACAGGATCACAAAAGAAGATTCGACGGCGACAAAGGACCGAACACCGGCGGAATGGGCTCCTATTCCCTGCCCGATCATTCCATGCCTTTTTTAAAACCAAAGGATTTGGGGGATGGACTGGAAATCACCCGTCAGGTCGCGGCAGCACTTCTTAAAGAAACAGGCAACCCCTACAAAGGTGTTATGTACGGCGGTTTTATTGCTACAAAAAACGGCGTAAAACTTCTGGAATACAACGCACGATTTGGCGATCCCGAAGCAATGAACATTCTGCCGCTTTTAAAAACTGATTTTGTGGAGGTCTGCCGCCACATCATTGCCGGAACACTGGATAAATTAAAAATTGAATTCGAACACAAAGCGACTGTTTGCAAATATGTTGTACCGAAAGGTTATGGTCTGCCCGCTGATCATCCCGATGCCGCTTCATCCAAAGCCAGGATCGAAGTGGGAAACGTGGGCAAGGCACGACTTTATTATTCATCAGTGGATAAAAAAGAGGACGGTTTGTATTTGAGCGCTTCGCGCGCAATCGGGATTGTCGGAATCGCCGGCGATTTAGCCGAAGCGCGAAAAATTGCCGAAGAAGGAGTCAAAGCTGTCAAAGGACCGGTTGCCTATCGCGAGGACATTGGCACGGAGGCTCTCATTCAAAAACGTATTGATCATATGAAGAAGATAAGAAAAGATTAATCATTCACTAAGAGGATGGCAATGCTATTCAACAAACCCCTCACGGATATTATAAGACAACGTAAATCAATTCGCAGCTACACGGATGCACCAATCGAAGAAGAGAAAAAACCCGACGGGTTTTATTATCGGCGCGGTTGAAAAGAAACATCACAATCTGGAAGACTTCGGCTATCTTATGTAAAAAAATATTCTGATGGCAACGGATCTGGGATTAGGTACTTGTTGGCTCGGCGGAACATTCAGTTCCAGCCGCTTCGCGCAAAAGATCGCTTTACAAAATAATGAGGCACTGCCGGCTGTAACGCCGGTAGGCTACGCTGTGCCCAGAATATCGGCAATAGATTCTGTTATCCGCAGTGCTTCCGGTGCGAATAATCGCACGCCATGGAATTCTTTATTTTTCAACAAAGACGATAAGCCTCTTTCTGTTGTGCAGGCCAGCCGTTACTCCACACCACTGGAAATGGTACGCCTTGCGCCGTCGGCTACTAATTTCCAGCCCTGGCGAATCATAAAAGCGTCCGAACCGGATATGTTTCATTTTTGTATAAAACGTGCACCGGGGCTGAAACAATTATTTTCCATGAAATCAGATTTGCAGCGCATAGATATAGGCATCGCCATGTGTCATTTTGAACTTGCGGCAGAGGAAGAAGGTTTAAAAGGTAATGGTTTATATGGAAAAGCAAAAACAGGAATACCATCTGTGCACTGGGCATTTGCACTGAATAATAGAGAGGTATGGATTGAGCTTGAGATTAAAGCCAAAAACGGACAACCTCAGGAATCCGTTTACAATCAGATACATGCGAAATCGGTCGAAATTGAAAAAAAGCTGGGATACAAAATTCGCTGGAACGAAGATGATCTCATTATAATATCACACAGAATAAAAACCGGAGGAGATTATAGAATTAAAACAGTCATGCCATTTTCACTTGACGATGTCAGATCCGGAAAGAGTAATACCGTTGAATCATGGGCAGAAAGAATGGTGTTATTTATTCAGGTGCTGTCTCCATTTTTGCCTTGGAAAGATCATCATAAAGAAATAATATCAACATATTATGACTTTTTTTCAAGGACGACTAATTACGATCCTATTGGGAGGAACTTATGAGCTACAAGTCTGAAACCATTGCGGCGATTCTTCCGCGCATCAACACCACATATTTCCTTCCTGCTATGCAACGAGAATTCATTTGGACGGAAGAACAAGTATGTGCATTGTTTGATTCGGTAATGCGTCGGTACCCAATCAGCTCTTTTTTGTTTTGGCAGGTTCCAACGGAAGCACGCGACGATGTTGAAGCGTATGAATTTCTACACAGCGTAAATAAGTCACGCAACCGGGCTCATTTGGCTCGCTTATAAGGCAGACGCGACATCACATTTGTTTTGGACGGGCAGCAAAGACTGACTGCACTTTTGGTTGGATTGCAAGGAACCTATCTTGGCAGAAAAACGAAGAGCGGGAAAGGTGCACGGACAACTGCCCCCAAAAAGCTGTATTTAGACCTACTACATGACGGGAGAGTTCCCGATGCTGATGACGAGATATACTATCACTTTGAATTCTATGAATATACTCCAACCGTGCTCAAAAAGAACAGCTACTGGTTCGAAGTTAGACGCATTCTGGATGAGGAGTTCGAATCTGATCTGGCAGATCAAATAGATTACTATAAACAGGTGATCAGAGAGGTCCGAGGAAAGTTAACTTCACAGGAAGCGAACATCGTTGAACATAACCTGACACGCTTATACGAGGGTATCCGGTCGGACGTTGCCATCTCATACTATACTGAAACTGATCCCGACCACGAACGCATTTTGGAAATCTTCGTTCGTGCAAACTCGGGAGGAACTATATTGAGCAAGTCCGATTTGCTATTATCAACTCTGACGCTGCACTGGGGCACGGAAAACGCGCGTGAGGTGATCAATCAGTTTGTAGATATTCTAAACAACCAACTTACGCGGAAGAATAGATTGAATAAAGATTTCATCATGAAGTCCTGTCTGGTGCTCCTGGATCTGCCGATAACTTACCGTGTGTCTAGCTTCACAAAGGACACGTGTACCCGTATCAGAAGTTCGTGGATTGATGTTCAGCACGCAATAAAACGGACAGTAGATGCGGCGAACGCGTTTGGAATAGACGAAAACACTCTGACAAGTTTTAATGCGCTCATTCCCATTGCGTATTATCTGCACCAGCAGCCTAGACTGACACTGCGAGGAGAGTCGGCCGCCGAAGTTCTTAATGCGCAACGCGTGCGTGTATGGCTCATATCTGTCCTCTTGAATAACGTCATGGGAGGCACCTCAGATTCAATGCTGACTAAATTGCGGGGCGTGCTGCAAATCTATCGCAGGCCGAATGGCGATTTCCCAATAGCAGAGCTTAACAAGGCAATTGCAGAAGCTGGCCGGATTGCTGCTTCATCTGACAATGCAGTAGAAAAAGTATTGAACATCAAATATGGCGACAAAGACGCATGCTTTCTCGCACTGTCATTGTTGTATGATGATAGAAACTGGGGAACTATCAATTATTCCATTGACCATCTCTTTCCGCAAGAGTCGTTCAGGAAGAATGTGCCGGATCAGGTAAAGGAATTTCGCGATGACTTTGCGAACCTGGCGCTTGTCATCAGTGATGAAAACTCGGGCAAGAAAAATCAGCCGTTAAACGAATGGCTTACCACGCGAAGCCCGGAATATTTGAAACGCCATTTTATTCCGACCGATCAGTCCCTCTGGCACATCGAACGATTTGAAAAATTCGTGATCGAACGACGCAAATTACTAAGAGCCAGGCTGCAATGCGTGTTTTTACCCGATGGCGAATCCACATAGATCAGAAATAAGGTAAGTGGGAAGAAAAACAGTAGCAAAGGATGCAATGCGGAAATGACACGCAAATCATGTAAAAACCTTAACGACAGAACTTCCAAGTGATAGTGTATAATTAAAGAGAGGAGGAAAATATGAGTTCCGGTAAACCAGAGGATTGGGAAAACACAAAGAAGCAATTAATGAATCCTGATCCGGTATCAAAAAAGGGTCTGCGACAAAAAAGTAGGTATGGAATAAAAAATGTATTGACAGGATTGGTTTTTCCTCCTATTCTCTGCATGCCATATGGCAATCAGACAACAGGAGGCAGCCATGGAAAAAGAACTGAAAGAGCTGGAAGAAGAAAGAAGGAAGTTATACAGAATGTTATCAGCAACTGGAGATTTTCGCCGAGGGATGATATCGGTTAACTACCGAAGATGTGGAAAGCCAAATTGTATTTGCACCCAGGAAGGTCATCCTGGACATGGGCCGCAATACTTATGGAATGCAACCATCAAATGTAAGAGCTACGCCAAGAGCATTCCATTAGGTCCGGAGCTGGAGAAGTGCAAGCAGGAGACAGATAATCACCGGCAGTTTACGAAACTCTGCGAAGAGATTGTTCTGGTAAACGAACGTATTTGCGATTTGCGACCTGTTCCCGAAGTGAAAGATGAAAAAGAGATGGCTGATCTTAAAAAAAAATTGCAGAAACAGTTCACGGGGAAGTACAGAAAGAGATAGATTATATTGTTAGTCGGTATTGTTTTGCGAAGGATAACGGCGACAGTTTTGACCTGGAGTCGTTTGAGCTGGCGATTCGTTCCTCGATGCACGGTATTGGGCGCAGCATGCTGGAGATGTTTGTAAACGCCGATGGCGGCGATTACCGGGGAAAAACCGTTTCGGATGGAGAGGGTCATCGGTATGATTTTATAGGGTTTCGTAACAAGCAATTGACGACCGTATTAGGTCTGGTGACCGTGAAGCGCGCCTACTATTACAATCGGGAGTCAGGAAAAGGATATTGTCCGAAAGACTGCGCTTTGGATATAGAGGGAACCTCATACAGTTCTGGTGTTCGCCGGATGATGGGCAAAGTCGGCGCCTGCCGGTCATTTGCCCTTGGGTCAGAAGACATGCAGGAATTAGCCGGCATAGTCGTCAGCGCCAAGGAAGTGGAGCGTGTATCGCAGGCAGTCGGTGATCAGGCGGAATCCTTTCACCAAGCGGCGGCAGCGGCATCATTAGATGGCGCTCCCTGGATATGGAATATTGCGGATGAACAATTTTGTGGCGCCACGCAGATTGTTGATCTCTTTCACGCGCGCGAACATTACTGGAATGTTGCCAGGGCATGCTTTGGGCAGGACAAAGAAAAACTGCATCAATGGACAGAAAACCGCCGCAAGGAACTCGATGATGGACGCCCGGAAGCTGTGATTGATGCGATCACGCATTGCTTAACCCTACCCGGTCACAACCAGGCAATATGTGGAAGGGAGATTGGTTATTTTGAGAAAAATAAAGAACGGATGCGATAGGCAACCTTCAGACAGAAGGGGCTTTTTGTAGGTTCGGGGGTATTGGAGGCAGGATGCCGAACCGTTGTCGGTCAGCGTCTGAAACAGTCCGGTATGCACTGGACGGTCAAAGGCGCAAACAGCATTATTGCCCTGCGTTGTAATATTTTGAGTAATCGCTGGGAAGATTTCTGGGAGGACCGGGCGGCGGCGTAAAAGTGGCCTCATAAATTTGTCGCACACCCTGACAGGCATTACCAATTGACTTTGTATCTCAAATGTGATACAAAAATAACGTGAGATTTAATGAACTTGATTTCTTTGGAAGGCAGTATAGAAAGCGCGCGTTCTTGTACGTCAAGAATAAATCGGCCACAAGATTTGGGGTGCGGCATCAATGACCCTACCGGTGGCGCATTTCCATATCCGTTCTATCGAGAAACCTGCACACCTTTTGATCTATCCAGAGGCCAAGAAGTCCAATTTAAGCGGAATTCAGCTTTGGTGTTGCCGGGCTCTTCTTCGTTGTTGTTTTAGCAACTGCCTTTTTTGGCGGTTGCCTTTTTACCTTCTTCCCGGTTTTTTTCTCTGTGACAGGAACTCCCTTTCTGACCAGCTTGGCCGCTTTCGTTTTCGGTTTCAGTTGTATGTCTTCTTTCTCTGTCTTTTTTACCCCGGTAGTTTCTTTCTTCTTTGCCGGCGCTTGTTGCTTCTTTGTCCCTGCCGTCTGCTTCAATATCTTTTTCTTCTCGGGAACTGTCTTGAGACTTCCGGCCCGCTTCTTCGTCTTCGGTTGTGTATCCTTGACGCCTGTGTCGATGTCGATGCCGAATATCTCGGAGAGTTGATCTTCCGCGAGCAACTTCTCTTTCACACCATCTGATGCGGCGGTTTGAATTTCTGCTTGCGCGTCAATCAGATCGGCGTGGTCCACCCCGCGAAGGCTAAAGAGCAGCTCCGGTTTGGAATCCAGCCTTGCACCTACGCCATAAAGCACGGCGGCAACGTGCTTGCACATGGTGGCCCAGTCAGGACAGGAACAACTAAACGACATCTCTTTGGGCATGGGGAAAAGCCCAGTCTGCTTTTGGGTCACAATCTCCATTACCGGGCCCGACAAATGGCCCGAAAGAAGATCGACCAGCGACGCGATTTTCCCCGCGCATTCCTTTTGGATGGCCTTCCAGACATCTGTTTTCAAAGGGTGGATGGCGATCTTCACGGTATAGAGGTCACTGCCGCTGACGATGGCCTCCACCTGGCCTTCCCGGAGCTGGAGGTCAACGACGGAACCGTTGCGCACATAGGTTCGCCCTCGCGGAAGGCGATTGGCATAATCGCTGTATGCCTCCAGATTATCACACCAGGCCTTTCCCCAAAAGGTTTTGGCAATGCTCCGGCAAACGTTTTGCACCGGCAATATCACCTGACCTTTTTTCTTCATTTTTTCGATTTTCTGCATGGCTTTCCTGCGTCTCTCGGCAACAGGCACGTAAGGCGCCCATCCATATCCCCAACCCATCTTACCGACCTCCTGTTTTTATATTTCTCCTCTAAATGCCTAAGTCTCAATCTTCAAGCGCCCGGGACAGATCCAGGGAAACAAACCGCAACAGTTCATCATCGGGCATTTCCGTGAGGAGCCGCTCTCCCGATTCACCCAGGATGCTTTCCGCCAATTCTCTTTTCTCGTCGATCAGCGCGTCGATCTTTTCTTCTATGGTGCCGCGACAGACAAACTTATGCACTACGATATTTTTGTGTTGGCCGATGCGATACGCGCGGTCCGTGGCCTGATTTTCCACGGCGGGATTCCACCACCTATCGAAATGAATGACATGGGACGCCGCGGTCAGATTCAATCCCACCCCACCCGCTTTGAGGGAAAGGACAAAAAACGGCGGGCCGTCTTCCCGCTGGAAAGAGTCAATAATTTCGCGGCGTTTTTTAACAGGCGTCCCACCATGAAGGATGAGACCCGGCTGATGAAAGACATCCGCCATGGCCGAAGCCAGTGGTTCGGTGATCTCCCGGAACTGGGAAAAGATCAAAACTTTTTCCTGTTTCGCCGCGATCTCTCCACAGAGTTCACCCAGACGCTGAAACTTGCCGCTGCCCTTCATGTCGTATCCCTGATCTTGCAGCCAGTGAGACGGGTGGTTGCAGATCTGCTTGAAGCGCATCAGATAGGCTAAAACGAGCCCCCGGCGCGCAATCCCTTCGGAGTCCTTTAATTGCCGGGCAAGCTCATGAACGGATTGCTCATACAGAACTGCCTGGGCTTTGGTGAGGGGGCAGAAGGCCTTTACTTCCACTTTGTCCGGAAGGTCAGCTATAATTCGCTTATCCGTCTTCATTCGTCTGAGGATATACGGACGCACAAGGGAGCGCAGGGCGCCGTAGGATTTATCCCCTGTTTCCACGGATTTTTTAATGTAGCGGCCAAAGACCTGCGCCGACCCCAAAAGACCGGGAGACAGAAAATCAAACAGGGACCACAGATCCCCCAGGCGGTTTTCCACGGGGGTTCCGGAAAGAAGCACCCGGTGTTGCCCTTGCAGAAATTTGACGGCGCGTGTTTGCCGGGTCGAGGGATTTTTGATGGCCTGGGCTTCATCCAGAACAATCAAAGACCACTGTGCTTCTTCAAACCACTTATGGCGTTGCAGCAGGGAATAGGTTGTCATCACCAGATCCTTGCCGTCCATTTGCTTTTGACGGGTTTCCGGGTCTGAAAGCCTCGCGAGTTCGTCTTGCGGGGTTTCCGACGGATGGACAAAGAAAACCGCCAGAGACGGAGCAAATCGTTCGATTTCTGCCTTCCAGTTGGACATCAGCGAGGCGGGAACAACTAGCAGCGACGGCGACAGCGGTGATTTCGTCGCCGGGCGTTCCTTCTTTATTAAAAGCAGGAGGGCCAGAACCTGGATGGTTTTTCCCAACCCCATGTCGTCGGCAAGACAGGCGCCCAGCCCCAGCCGATTCATGAACCATAGCCAGTTGACGCCTGTCTGCTGATACGGTCGCAATGACGTCTTCAGCCATTCGCCGGGATCGGCGTCACGAAGATTTTCCGGAGAACGCAGGTCGGAAAGAATCTTTTGCAACCATGACCCGACCCTCACATCCAGCCATTCGCGGCGATCATCGGCAAGCACGGAGGCATCCTTCTGGTCAATGCCGACGCCGGAAAGAATTTGCATCCCCCGGGCAAAAGAGATCCCGTCCCGGAAAGAATCCTTTCCCATTTTTTCCCAGGAGGCCAGCAGATCGGACAGCTTATCCCGATCGACTTCCACCCACTTCCCCCGCATGAGGACCAATCCTGATGTGCTTTCATGGATCTGCAGCCATTCTGCAGGCGTCAATTCCTCGCCGTCGAGGGTCAGGTTGACGGAGAAATCCAGCAGGGAATCCATGCCGAGTCTATTGCTTGCTTTGCCTCCAAGTGAAACACTGACTTTGGGACGGGCCGGATGGCCGCCCTGGGCGCGCCACCAGTCGGGGATACGAACCAAAACGCCGGACGATTCGAAGGAAGGAATATCCTTGAGGAAGCGATGGGTTTCCTGAGGCGTCCAGGCGACGGGATGAAAGATCTCGCCTGTTTCCACCAGAGCGCGGATCAACTCGCTGTTATCCGCCGCGCGCCTAAGCGGTGTCAGGAGGGCCAGCAATCCCTGCCTGTCTTTTGCACCGGAATACTCCGCCAGCGCCTTTCCTAAAGGCAGGTGCTGGGGTTTGGCCATCCCGGACAAGCGGGTGGTATAGGTGACCAGAAATGCAAAGGGACGGGCTTCATCCCTGCGGTTTTCCGCCAGATGAAAGATCACCTTGCCGACCATGTTCCACAGGGGGTTTCTTTTCTTGAGAAAGGACTGAACATCGCCCGTATCCTGCTTTATTTCACTTTGCGTATAGGCATCCAGCGCCTCCCACAGACTGACCAGCGTATCTGGATTAAGGTATTCGATCCCCTGCATGGGAGGACAGGCATTGGCGATTTGCTCCAGCGCTTCCCGGGAAGGAAGTTGCACAACCGGCATGGCGCTATCCGCAAGACCGGCGGCCTGACACAATCCGGTTAAATAGTTTCGGGCAAAGTTACGCCAGAAGGAAAAAAGCGGGGGCAGGGGCGTTTCCAGCTCTATCGTCCCCAGATGGAGCAAGCCTTCGGTGCTCTGTTTGGCAAATGCGTCCCTGATGCGCTCTATCGCGCTTTCGGAAAAGGGACTGTTGTTGTCAGCAGTGGTGTGAAAAATGAGATGTCCCGCCGGATTCAAGACCAGAGTGGGTGAAGTCATATTGTAATTGCCGCGCTTGTCATTAATTTGAAAAGACATAGCTTATTCATAATTGATCTATAAAAAACGCGGTCTTCTTTGTCAAGGGAATCTTGTCAACTGATTGGATCTATAATGATGGCGGGTGGGTGTAATCTGGAAACTCCCCGCCGCTGATAGGAAAGTGGTTGCGGGCAGGTGTTTTGGAAGAAGGAGAAAAGACACGCAATTTTGTAGGAGTACCTCAGGGCGGCGTCATATCTCCGCTTCTGGCCAATATCTACTTGCATTACGTGCTTGATCTGTGGATCATGCGGAAGGTAAAGAGAGAACTGGCAGGCAGAATATACCTGATCCGGTACGCTGATGATTTTGTTATCGGATGCACCAGCAGGGAAGATGCACAGAAGGTATGGGGAATGTTGCCGGATCGGTTGAAGCAGTTTGGTCTGGAACTATCTCCGGAGAAGAGCCGGATAATAGAATTTGGCAGAAGGGCGTATTTGGAGGGAAAGAAAGAGGGTAACAGATTAGTCACGTTTGACTTTCTTGGTTTTACGCATTACATGACTCGTAGCCGCAAAGGCGGTGCAAGACTGGGTCGGAAGACGATCGGGAAGCGATACAGAAGCACCCTGATCGCCATGAATGACATTAGACAGGGGGGACATCCTATAATGTTCCCGTCAAGAGAAAAAATTATTTTTAAAAGAGCAACAAAATCGGTAATGTAAATTTCACGCTTTCTTTCAAACGCACGCCTGCCTTGTGCCTGCAAGGCAGACGTGCTGGTTTGCTTCCCCGGTGCTCACCTTTTTGTTGGACCTTAAATCTCATCGTTATCAGTATCCGGCATTTGCCACATGGGGTGGCAACACCCATCATCCCTTATCCAGATTTTAAAGTCAGTGAGCGGCTCTTTATTGTCCCTCCCGAGGTCCACTGGCCTCAACGCACTTAACCGAGCTCGCTTCAGAGAATAATTATTTTTTTCGTTTTCTGTCGACTTTATATCTGATTCAGATGCTTGATGTCGAACACCTCCTGCTTTTTCATCAATGTCCAGGCCATCACCAAAAACTTGGCCGATAATTTTACGAAACGTTTGGTTTTGATGCCTTTCTCTTTCTCTCTTCCTTGCAGTTGTTTTGCAAAATAGAACATAAATTCTTTATTCCGGGAGGCAGCGACAAAGGCCGCCTGATACAAGGCATATCGTAAATCCGCTTTCCCCTGCTTGGAGATCACCGGCACGGCATTCGGGGATGTCTTGCCGCTACGATCCGCTCCAAGATCCAGCCCCGCCATTTTGAGCACCTGTTGCTGATTGAAAAACCGGTGCGGGTTTCCCAAAGCGCCCAAAACCTTCGCGGATACATCCGGGCCAAAGCCGGGAATGGTCAGCAAGTAATCGTATTCCGGAAACTGCTTGCAGATTTCTTCAATTTTGTTTTCCGTATCCTGGATAGCTTTCCGAATAGGACGTAATCCTTCCACCATGATTTTTGCGTCAAAGCCGGCTCCTTCACCCATCTCGCATCCGATGGAAGCGATGGCCAGTTTCTGAATGTCGTCTAAACGTTTCTTCTTAACCAGAGTCTTTCTGCCGGAGGACACCATGGTTTCAAACTGGTCGTTTTCAAAGCCCGCGATCCTTGATGGGTCCAAACACCAGCGGACAATGGCTTCCGTCTCGGGGTAACCGCTGTATTGATCCAGCTCCGGAAAATACCGGGCGATCAGTTGATTGCGGATCCTGACCCGGTATCCGTGCTCCTGTTTCCGAAGTTTACGCTTCAGCGATAGCAAATGACGAAGGTCCCGTATTTCCATGGCCGGACATTCGTAAAACAGGCATTTCCCCTGCGAGATCAAATCCGCCACATGGGCGGCGTCTTTATCATCATGTTTGTCCCAGCGGCCATCCAAAAGTTCTCTGTTTCGCTTAACGGCCACGCCGCCAACCAGAACCACCATCCTCCCGCACCGGATTAAATGTTCTCCCAGAGGCTTATGGTAGTTCGCCGTCGGCTCCATGCCGAAGACGACTTTCTTCAGCTTATAAGACGATTGAATCGCTTCGGTCTGATCCAGCAGCCTCTCAAATCCTTCTATGGTATTGTCAAAGATCAATCGTCGTAATAGTGTCTTTCCGGTTGCCGTCCCGAAAAAAGCATGGTGCTTTTCCTTGGCTATGTCGATTCCTATGATCAGGTAATCCTGCGATCCGCGTATCTCTTTTCGAAATTGACGAAATGCTTCAAGCCTGCTATCTTCTTCGTAACAACACATGGGAGACCTCCTGTTTTTGAGTTTAAGCTTGTTCTAGCTTTATTTCTCTTTAACAGGAGGTTTCTTTTTTGGGCAGCTTATATTAAATTTTTATCTTTGCCATGCTTGGCAGCCTACCCATTGATGCTGGGATGATATAACGCCCTTAAATAATTAAGTTGACAGGATAGATGTTTTTATGTAGGAGGCCTTTCATGCTTGGATCAGCGAGATTAGACGCTCCCGCCGCCCTTCATCACATCATGATCCGGGGGGATCGAGCGCAGACAAATATTTCGGGACGATGCCGACCGGGAGGATTTTCTTTCGCGCCTGGAGAGGCTTCTGCCAGTGACTGGGATATCCTGTTTTGCTTGGGCGCTGATTCCCAATCATGCCCATTTTCTTTTTCGAACCGGCAATGCACCCATCGCCACCCTGATGAGGCGTCTCCTTACTGGTTATGCCGTCTATTTCAATCACCGGCATAAACGCAGCGGACAACTCTTTCAAAATAGGTACAAATCCATTCTCTGCCAGGAAGATGCATACTTATAAAGGTAAGTGGAATATTAACAATCTACTTTTAAAAGGGATGGCTGATAAACTGGATTACATCGCCACCTGGGTCGGCAGCAATTAATACCGCGTAATGTGGTGTTCAGTAAGACCGAAGAAATTCGCCATCGTATATATCCGGTTATCATCATCTCTAAATCTACCACTGTAAATACCAAACGGCTGGTGGAAATCTGAAACGAGGAATCCGGCATTAATCTTTTCGGCTCTCTGGCCGGAAGACGTAAATAACAACTCTAAACTTCCATCTGTTGTTTTTATTTTCCAGGGACGCATGATATTTTCTTTCTCAAATTCAAAGCGCGCCGCTTTCAGGCAATAAATTTTCCCGCCAACCCACATGCAGTTTTCATTAAAATCTTCGTCATCGGTTATCATGTTCTGGCAAAGATTGAAGGCTAAAAGCTCTCCATATTCATCATAACCGGCGGCCGTCGCCCATTTCCAAAAACTGGAATAAGGGTAATATGTTTTTTGTTCATCCATCAAAGCAACATCCCGCTTACGATTGATTACAATTTCTTGATCCCCCATTTTAATCGTTCCTTCAGCCGGCGCAGCTACCTTGTGCGTATAAAATGGTCTGAATGGCGTAACAGGAGACACCTGAACAAGAGGTTCAATGGTATTCAGGTCTTCGAAAATCTTAATTTCCCCTTTTACAGCGGGCAGGCCTCTTTTGCCTTTAATGTCTATTATGATCTTGTGAAAACCTTCGTTAAGCCGGTTCTCAAAACGCAGCCAATAACCTTTTTTCTTAAATTCACAGCTGTCATCATATACCTGCGAGGCCACGCGCGACGCGCCGCCCGGTAATTGCACGCTGTGTTCAAAACGTTTGTTTTCTGTTCTGTCGTAAGCATAGAAAAAAGAGACACCCATAAATTTAGCATCAAAAATAACCATGCCGAAATAATGGGTGGGAGTGATAATGCCAAAATGCTGCCATTCCTTAAGACGGAATTTTTTCCAGAAAGCAGGAACTTTGCGCGATGAAGAATACAAAGGTGCTTCGAGAATGTTCACATTGCGAAAAGGCGTACGAAACGTACCGAAGTTAATCGTTCCGTCTTTTTCCACCATCTTTTCAGGGGTTGCCGCTACTTTTCTCATAACATCTCCCTCCCGTATAATACCACCTCCCCTTCTTCGGCTAACTTTGTTGGCTTCGTCGTCGGCTTCCTCAACGTATCAGTAATACGCCTCATCGCCTCCTCCTTGCTGCCTCGTTATCCTTTGAAAGCGAAATGGTATAAAATCTATGCTTTCGGTGTCTTCGAAAGCTTAGGGAAATTTTCATCCAGGATCGCATTCCATTTTTCTATCACAGGATTGATTTTTTCCATAAGTTTCGCAATATCACCTTCGATTATTACGGAAATGATTTTATCGCCCTGAACAATCTGATTGACAACTTTCTGGTCGGCGTCACTGACAACTTCGCCAAATACCGTGTGCTTGCCGTCCAGCCAGGGCGTCGGTACATGGGTAATAAAAAACTGACTGCCGTTGGTCTGCTGTCCGGCGTTAGCCATCGAAAAAATGCCGGGTTTGCTGTGACGCAACTCTTTGACAAATTCATCCTGGAATTTGTATCCGGGCCCGCCGCGTCCATCGCCAAAAGGACATCCGCCCTGAATCATGAAATCGGGAATCACCCGGTGGAACTTTAAGCCATTATAATATCCGCGCCGCGCCAGATTGACAAAATTACCCACAGTAAGAGGCGTCTTCTCGGCAAACAGGCATAAATTTATTGTTCCTTTATCGGTTTTAATAACTGCTTTTAAATCGTTTTTCATTATAAACTCCTTTTTCTTTCAACTTAAGGTGAGATTAAATATTACGGATTAATAAGTCAAGATAAAAGGACAGCGGATATAAAAAAGAGGTGGCAAGTCTTATTCTTGCGATGTCTCCGTGTATGGGATATACAAACCGTAATGATGAAGGATATCGATAAAGTCAAAAGGTCTTTGGGACGCCGACTATTGGCCTGGTACAGACGCAATCAACGCTCCCTTCCCTGGCGCAAAACAGACGATCCTTACCGTATCTGGATTTCGGAGATCATGCTCCAGCAAACCCAGGTTGATACGGTGATTCCTTACTATCATCGTTTCCTGAAAACTTTTCCCACCGTTGCCTTGCTCGCTTGCGCTCCCTTGCAGAACGTGCTCAAGGCCTGGGAGAACCTGGGTTACTATTCGCGGGCCAAAAATATTCACGCTGCCGCCCGAATGGTTGTAGAGAAGTTCGGCGGTAGAATCCCGGATAATTTGGAAGTGATACAAACACTACCCGGCGTAGGCCAATACACAGCCGGTGCAATCTTAAGCATTGCCTACGGGCAGGCTTTGCCCGCCGTTGACGGAAACGTCTGCCGGATTTTATGCCGTCTTTTTGCTGTCCGCCAACCTGTGGATAACGCGCAAATGCAGAAGCAATTGCAGAAGCTTGCCGCTTCGCTGATTCCTGTCAAACATCCCGGCGATTTCAACCAGGCGCTGATGGATCTGGGAGCGACGATCTGCAAAACCAAAAATCCCGGCTGTTCCCGTTGTCCTGTAGCCTGCCATTGTCAGGCGCGGCTTCACGATTTACAAAACATTTTACCGATCACTAGGAAGGCCCCCGCAATCCCTCATCGACAGGCGGCGGCAGCCGTCATCCATAATTCAAAAGGCATGTTGCTGGTTGTTCAGCGGCCGGCATCAGGTTTGCTGGCCTCTTTGTGGAAACTGCCCGGCGGATTCATTCAAGAGGGAGAAAACGTGGAAAACAGTTTGAGGCATAGCGTAAAAGAAGAACTGGGCATCTCCATCTGGCCGGGAAAACATCTGGCCTCGGTCAATCATACCTATACACACTTCCGCATCACTCTTCAGGCATACGAATGTCGTTTACTGAAAGGCACGCCCAAGCCGCTTGGATGCCAGAACTGGCACTGGGTTTCGCCCAGCGATTTAAAAAAGTTGCCATTGTCGAAAATTGACAGAATGCTTTTGGTTCATCACAATAATTTTTTTAAGGACAGACTCCATGTTTGGAAATAACCGCGCTGATATCAGACTGGGTTCACATGTCAAGGTTGTGCAAAAACAGGACCAACGCACAGGCACGCTCACCGAAGGCATCGTGCGAGACATTCTCACGAAGTCAGCCATCCATCCGCACGGCATCAAGGTGCGCCTGGAAAGCGGAATTGTCGGCAGAGTTAAAGAGATTCTCTGATTCCACATTGATTTAACATAGAATAGGATTCAGATATTCTGCGCAGATGGGTTCACTCCCGTGATTTCCTTCCGCCCGTCAATAATAATTAAGTGTTATGTCCCAGGAACTATAAAGTGTTATGTCTTTGGAATAATCCCAAAGTGGTGTAGATTACTGAATTGTGATAAATATACAAACGTTCATAATTTAATCGCACTTTGGGGAAATCAGATTTGGTCAAACATGCGATTGAAAGAACGTTTTATTAATGAGGTTAACAATGGGACCAATAACTTTGTTTGATAAATCGTTTCTTCAATCCCTAAGTTTGGATGAATCAGTTTGGTTTGACAATTTCTTTTATTCAGTTATCTGTCCCATATTTTACGTCGAGACATTAGCCGATCTTGAGAAAGCCGTACGACATGGACGAACGCAGGAACAGGAAGTCGGCTACATTGCCGACAAATCTCCTGAATTCCATAGAAATCACTGTAGCTACCACCGGACTCTCTGTTTAGGCAATATGATGGGCTATCCTGTGCCGATGAATGGACAGATTCCTGTAAGTGGCGGTCGCGCTGTTGAAAGCGATGAAGGGAAAAAAGGGTTGGTATTCGAACTTTCAGACGAAGCTCAGGCACTCTCACGTTGGCAGGATGGAAAATTCTTGGAGTTAGAGCGCAAGTTTGCAATGGTTTGGCGAAGATCTCTAGAAAATCTTGATCTTCTCGCCGCCGCTTCCATTATCAGAGCTATGGGTATCGATGAAAAGACCTGCAAAACTCTGGACCAGGCAAAACAAATTGCAGAAGGCGTCATAAGTTCTTGGCTGCCGACAGATATAGTAAAACTGGCATCAATTTTCCTCGGCATTTCACCAGCGCAAGAAAGGCTTATTCTTGATGCCTGGGTAAAAGCAGGCAACACACCTTTTCCTGTTTATGCGCCTTACGCTGCTCACGTGTTAACAGTCGAAGTATTTTTTCGGATTGCATTGGGATCGAATCTTATATCCACTCAGCGGCCATCAAATCGGACAGATATAGCGTATCTCTTTTACCTTCCGTTTTGCATGATTTTCATATCATCTGATAAACTTCATCGAAACTGCGTACCTCTTTTCCTGAGAAAAGATCAAGAGTTTGTGTGGGGAGAAGATCTCAAATCTGACTTGAGGCGATTGAATGAGCACTATTCCCGCTTAAGTGATGAAGAGAAAGAAAAGGGAATTACACTATTCGCATCTGAACCTCCAAAGGAAGGTAATTATTTAGTCAGTAACTTGTGGGATCGTCACCTACCCCGTTGGCGTAATATAAAGTCAAGTATACCAAAGATGACTCCAGAAGCGGAAAAAAAGCTTGTAGAACAAATTAAGAGGCAATCTGAATCAAGAAGATCTTTACCACTTGACGAAATCAATGAAGCTGATGCTGATTTCATGACGATTAAACATAAGGTTAGGCGACGTAAAGGATCATGGTGGCAAGTTCCAAAAGATTTGAAAGTTTCTGATGAGGAGTAGAATGTGTTTTCATGATTAAAGAAGCACAAAATTTAATGGATATAATACTTAAATATAATTTAATTTTCCTGGATACCGGCCTGCGCCAGACCTTATGATAAAAAAATACAACGGCAAGTCTC
>JQOA01000080.1:27448-27613 GCA_000753945.1 Smithella sp. D17
TCAACCCTGCCGATGTTCCGACAAAAAATAAAGAAAGAACCGGCAAAACAGATCGGATAGATTGCCGTAAACTTGCCCGGGGGCTTCGTAATGGTGAAATCAAAGGCATCTACGTTCCTTCCAGAGTGAAAGTGGAAGATCGCAGTCTGGTGCGCACCCGTCAGA
>JQOA01000081.1 GCA_000753945.1 Smithella sp. D17
TTTTTGAAAAGAGAAAAAATCCTGTTATTTTGAGTAATTTATGCCGGACAATAATTCCACCTCCATTACCAATTACTGGAATATTACTGAAAATCAAGACATACATGAAGACCCTCTGCTTGATTGCTTGATCATCCTAACCAGGATTTACGGTCGAAATGCCTCAAAAGCAAGCTTGAGCGCCGGGCTGCCTCTTGTCCAAAATCACCTTACCGTAGAACTGTTCGCTCGCGCTGCGAATCGAGCTGATCTTTCCTCACGGACACTCGAGAAATCTCTCGATGAGATCGGCTCTGTCCAGTTGCCCGCCATATTGCTGCTTCATGATCGCCAGGCATGCATTCTGGTGGAAAAAAATACTACCCTGAATGAATACAAGATCATTTTGTCTCAAAGTGGCAGCGGGGAAAAAGTGATTACCCGGGATGAATTGGAAAAACTTTACACGGGTAATGCAATTTTTGTCCGCCCCAAGTACCTGACGGGGGGAAAATCAGTTGCCGAGACAAAGTCCGGTAAATCGCAACACTGGTTTTGGGGAACTATTTTAGAATCATGGCGCGTTTATCGGGATGTATTCCTGGCCGCCTTCCTCATCAATGTATTTGGTCTGGTGGGCATTTTTTATGTCCTGAACGTCTATGACCGGGTAATTCCCAACAGTGCTTATGAAACTCTCTGGGTCCTATCCATCGGGGTGACAGTAATCTACCTTTTTGCGGTTGTAATGCGCGCCCTGCGGAGCTATTTCGTTGATGAAGCGGCCAAGAAGACCAATCTGAAAATTTCCGCGATGCTTCTTCAGAAAGTTCTCGATCTGAAGATGGAAGTACGTCCCCAATCAATAGGTTCATTTACTAAAAATTTGCAGGAATTTGAAGGTATTCGCGACTTCATTACATCATTTTCGATCACCGCGATCATCGACCTGCCCTTCACCCTCCTTGGCCTTTTTGTTGTCTGGTGGATAGGCAGCTATCTCGTTCTGGTTCACGTAATAACGATCGCTATATTGATCGCTTATGCTTATTTCATACAGGCGCCACTTCAACGGGTAGTCGAAAAGACAATAGAAGCCTCGGCTCAGAAAAATGCAATTCTCGTTGAGGGTGTCGCCGGCCTCGAAACAATAAAAATGCTGGGTGCTGAAGGCCAGATTCAAAG
>JQOA01000082.1:0-927 GCA_000753945.1 Smithella sp. D17
ACAAAAAAGGGCAAAAGCGACTTTTTACGAGACCATCAGTATTGCATCTTGGCGCTACCGGAAGAGAAAGGAGGACTATGGAATACAAAAATATAATTTTTAACGTTGAAGAGGGAATTGCGACAATAACTTTTAACAGACCTAAGGTTCTAAACGCCATGAATTTCGAAGT
The DNA here is from genome assembly GCA_000753945.1 of Smithella sp. D17. GTDB lineage: Bacteria > Desulfobacterota > Syntrophia > Syntrophales > Smithellaceae > Smithella. The sequence continues at coordinate 173 of JQOA01000082.1, forward strand.
AATGACGGAAATTCTCGACGCGGCGACAATCTGTGAGAAAGACGAAAAAATCAAAGCACTGATTTTAACCGGCGCGGGAGAGAAGGCTTTCGTGGCCGGAGGGGACATTGCGCAGATGCAAGATTCCACCTCAGTGGAAATTCTCACATTAATGGAACTGGGTCATCGTACTTTACGGCTGATTGAAACCATGCCCAAACCGTCTATTGCCGCCGTTAATGGATTTGCTCTCGGAGGAGGTACGGAAATAGCTCTGGCCTGCGATATCCGGTTCGCATCGGAGAAAGCTGTTTTCGGTCAGCCGGAGATTTTAATTGGAATTGTGCCCGGTTGGGGAGGCACTCAGCGCCTGCCTCGACTAGTAGGAATGGGCATAGCCAAAGAAATGATTTTAGGCGGTGGTCAAATTAATGCCCGGCGTGCCTACGAAATAGGACTCGTAAATAAAGTTTTCGCACCGGAAAATCTTCTGGAAGAATCCAGAAAATTTGCTTTGAAACTGGCCAAACTTCCCCCCTTCGCTTTAAAGATGGCCAAGAACGCAATGAATTACGGATTTGATTTGCCATTGGATAATGCCAATAAACTGGAAATAAGCTGTATCGCTCAGTGTTTCGGCACTCAGGATCAGAAAGAGGGCATGAAGGCGTTTCTGGAAAAAAGAAAGCCGAATTTTATCGGGAAATAGGTGTTCCATGTTCTACGTTCAAAGTTCCAGTACCTACTTGCAGAAGTTCGTGATTTGTCATTTCGAC
>JQOA01000082.1:1022-18040 GCA_000753945.1 Smithella sp. D17
CCGCAGGGAGAAATCTAAGATTTCTCAGTTGTGAAGGCTCCTTCGAAATGACAGAGTATCGTTGACATGACACCAGGGTTTATATTTTTGAGCCTGGAACGTAGAGCTAAATTTATGGCTTTCAGGTGGACACAATTTCTATCAATGAAGGATCATACTCTTTGGGTTTCTCATACCCCAGAAGATTCAAAAGAGTCGCCGCCACATTGGACAGACCTTTGTCTTTGAGATCCGTCATGCGATATTCCTCCTGATACAGAGGATCGTAAATTATAAAGGGAACAGGATTCAGGGTGTGCGCGGTCTTTACTGATTTTGTGCCCCTTTTGTCTATCGTGAACATCTCATCCGCGTTGCCGTGGTCCGCCGTAATAACGGCAATGCCTCCTGTCTCTTTGATGACAGCCAGCAGCTCTCCCACGCATTTATCCACGGTCTCCACCGCAATAATGGCTGCCTCCATTTTGCCAGTGTGGCCGACCATGTCGCCGTTGGGGAAATTTGTCCTGCCGAATCTGTAATCGCCACTCTTCAGCAGTTCTATAACCGTATCCGTTATTTCTTTGGCCTTCATTTTGGGAGCCTTGTCAAACTCAATCCTGTCGGAAGGTATCTCCACATATTTCTCCAGCGATGCATCAATATAACCGGAACGGTTACCGTTCCAGAAGTAAGTAACATGGCCGAACTTCTGGGTCTCGGATACGGCGAAGGTTTTTACCTTTTCCGCGCAGAGGTATTCGCTGATAGTACGATCGATAGCCGGAGGCTGCACCAGAAAATGGGGCGGGATATGAGCATCCCCGTCATACTCCATCATTCCAGCATAAAATATATCCCGAAGGGGTCCCCTATCAAATTCATTGAAATCCTTTTCGGTGAATGTCCGCGATATCTCGATGGCGCGGTCACCCCTGAAGTTGAAAAAGATCACGGCATCTCCGTCATTGATTGTCCCAATTGGTTTTCCTGAATTATCAGTGATGACGAACGCCGGTAGATACTGATCAGTTGCCTTTGGGTCTTCTGCGTAAAAAGTTTTCACCGCCTCGGATGCGGATGAAAATGTTCTGCCTTCCCCCAAAACATGGGCATCCCATCCTCTTTTGACAATATTCCAGTCGGAATTGTACCTGTCCATGGTTACCTTCATGCGCCCGCCGCCTGAAGCGATGGCATAATCGAGATCTTTTTCCTCCGAGATCTTTTTTAGTTTTCCCTCTGTAGGAATAATATAATCAAGCGCCGTCCTCTCTCCCACATCCCTTCCGTCAAGAAGGGCATGGAGCCTGACCCTCTTTAAATTCAGCTCAGCGCATTTGTCGATCATGATGAACAACTGTTCAATATGTGAATGGACATTCCCGTCCGAAAGCAGTCCGATAAAATGGATCGTTCCGCCATTTTGGGAACGCTGTACGATATTGTCCCAGACCCCGGACTGAAAGATCCTTCCTGTTTTGAGCGCCGCATTGACAAGACGGGCGCCCTGGTCAAAGACCCTGCCGGCCCCCATGGCATTGTGCCCGACCTCACTGTTGCCCATATCGTCATCTGAGGGCAGTCCGACTGCCGTGCCGTGGGCCTTCAGTTGTGTGTACAGATCAGATTTGAATAATTTATCAAGGTTGGGTGTATCGGCCCTGTAGACGGCATTCGTTTCATTTGCTTTTCCTATACCTATCCCGTCCATGATAATCAACAACAGAGGACCTTTCCTCCCGTGAAAAGATTTTAATTTATTGAGATGTAATGACATGGATATGCTCCTTGGTGATTAATTCCGATTGAAATATTTCATAGATTTCTTTATAGATAAAAGGAGATATCCAGTCAAGAAAAGAGATGTCACGATAAAGTAATCGCTCAACCATAAAATGTGGGGTGAATGGAGAGATTTTCTATGACTTGAAAGAAGCAAAGGCACTAAATGAAAAATGGCAATAAAAATGCAAATATTTAAAAGGTAATCCATTTTCTTTCTTCCTGAAAGAAACAATAGACATATCAATGTGATTGATGTAGATTACATTCCGTAATAGACATGGAAAAGGTATGTAATAAATACGGTGAGCGCTTAACTCGTGAACGCTTATTTAGGATGTGGAGAGTGGTAAATGGCTGATCCTCTAAGAAAACTGACAATACAAGGATTTAAATCCATCAAGGCATTGGAGGACTTTGCTCTCTCAGACCTAAACGTTTTCATTGGCGGTAACGGTGCGGGCAAGAGCAATCTGATTGATTTCTTTCGTCTACTGCGTGAAATCATCGACGGCAAGCTGAACGAATACATTCGTGATGGTGGTGGTATCAGCGATTTCCTTTTCAATGGTCGAAAAATGACGTCGGAAATGAAATTCACGATGCATTTTGGTCCACGTGGTTATCGCTTTATAATTAAACCTGGCCCATCTGAAACTTGTTCACTTATACGTGAAGCCCGTTATTACCCCGGATACTATGGAGGCCGCTGGTGGGAACTTAATGACAGCCCGGATGGCAGTTCTATGCTAGTCAAGGAAGCAAAAAGTAACTCACGCGACAGCGAATACAGCATACCCGTGTACAACGCAATTTTATCATGGCAGATTTATCACTTCCATGACACCGGCAAAAACGCACCCATGAGGCATTATGAAATAATCCAAGACAATAAGGTGTTGCGATTCAATGCCTCTAACATTGCGCCCTATTTACTTCGACTCAGGACCAAGCACCCTGATGTATACTCGGAAATTCTGAATTCTGTGAGGCTAGTAATGCCTTTTTTTGATGATTTCCTGTTGGATGTGGCTGAATTTGGTGAAAAACAGAAAATCAATCTTTCCTGGAAGCAAAAAGGCTCGGATTATCCTATGCAGCCTTATCACCTCTCGGATGGTTCGTTACGCTTTATTTGCCTCTCAACAGCGCTGCTTCAGCCAAATCCTCCTTCAACGATCATTATAGACGAGCCAGAACTTGGTTTGCATCCGGCGGCCATTTCCATTCTTGCCGAACTGATTCAAAACGCTTCCAAACGAACACAGGTAATTGTGGCCACGCAATCCCCAGCCCTAATAGATAATTTTATGGTTGAGGATATAATCGTAGTTAATCGTAAAGATGGGGCGTCAACCTTTGAGAGGCTGGAGGAAAAAGATTTCAATATCTGGTTAGAAACTTATTCAGTCGGCGAACTTTGGAGCAAGAATGTGATTTCCGGAGGGCCTGTCTATGAGTGATTACGCCGAAATCGTGACACTTGTGGAGGGACCAACTGAAAAAATATTCATATCGGACATATTAGTTCCCTATCTGGCCGAGAAAGGCGTTTTTATGAGGCCTATTATTATCTCCAAGCCAGGACAGAAGGGTGGGGATGTTAAATTCGCTAGAGTGAAGAATGATATTGGACTTCATCTGAAACAGCGGTCGGATACTTATTTAACCCTTTTCGTGGATTATTATGGAATCAAAAAAGATTGGCCTGGATTAGAAGAGGCAAAGAAACAATCCACACCGAAGCGCAAAGCAGAAAAAATTAACCGCGCTACTAAGACCAAGGTGGACGAACTTTTTCGAGACTGGGATTCTGAAAGACGATTTATCCCCTATGTCTCTATGCACGAATTTGAAGCGTTGCTGTTTAGTGAACCACAAAAACTCGCCGAACAATTAAATGTGTCAAAATCAAAAATTGACAAAATTCTCTCAGATTGTGGCGAACCTGAGAATATTGATGATTCACCTCAAACAGCACCTTCCAGGAGGTTGGAAGACCTCTCGGATCGATTCAAAAAGACATCGACCGGCATCATGATTGCGAAAGCAATTGGACTGACCAAAATTCGCGAGAGTTGCCCTATCTTCACTAATTGGCTAAGGTCTGTTGAAGATTTGAGAATAAGTTAACATACAAACAAAAAAGGGGGTGGAAAAATCCACCCCCTTTTTTTAACTGTCTCAAATAAATTTAGACGTTTTCCAGGATCATGGACATGCCTTGTCCACCGCCAATGCAAAGAGAAGCCAGACCTCGTTTCAAATTTTTCTTTTTCATCTGCATGGCCAGCGTGTAGGTGATGCGGGCGCCGGAACAGCCGATGGGATGGCCGATAGAAACTGCGCCACCGTTGAGATTGCATTTTTCTCCATCAACTTCCAGTTCTTTCATACAGGCCAGCGCCTGCACGGCAAATGCTTCGTTGAGTTCAAAAAGATCAATGTCCTTTACGGTCAGGTTCAGCTTCTTGAAGAGTTTGCGCGTTGCGGGAATCGGTCCCAGTCCCATATAAGCCGGATCAACTCCGCCGCTGGCAAATCCACATATTTTGGCCAGCGGTTGCAGTTTCAGTTCTTTGGCTTTGTCCGCGCTCATGACCACCACCGCTGCCGCGGCATCGTTGATGCCGGAAGCGTTGCCTGCTGTTACCGTGCCGTCTTTCTTGAAAACGGTAGCCAGTTTGCTCATTTTTTCCATGGATGTATCCATGGGACGTTCATCAACTTTAAATATTTTGGGATCGCCTTTTCTCTGAGGAATCACTACCGGCACGATTTCGTCGGCAACAGCCCCAGAAGCGTTGGCTGCCCTGGCTCTCTGATGACTTTGAAAAGCAAATTCGTCCTGCTGCTGGCGGGAAATTTTGTAGAGAGCCGCTATATTCTCCGCGGTCATGCCCATGTGATAACCATTGAAAATTTCATAAAGGCCGTCATAAACCATCAAGTCGGTAATTTGGGAGAAGGGCATGCTCATGCGGTATCCCCAGCGTGCCTGCGGAACGGCAAAAGGAGCGTTGCTCATCACTTCCATTCCGCCGGCAACGATAATATCGGCATTGCCGGACTGAATGGCCTGCGTGGCCAGCGCGATGGCTTTCATTCCGGAGGCGCAGACTTTGTTTACGGTATAGGCGTTGGTTTCTTCAGGCATTCCGGCATAAATACAGGCCTGACGGGCGGAATTTTGCCCCAGTCCTCCCTGCAAAACATTACCCATGATTACTTCGTCAATGTAAACAGGTTTCAGGGATTTATCATAGTCATAATATTTTTTATTTATTTCCGTCATTTCAAAATTGCCCAGACCGTCAGCGCGGCAGCTTCTGGAAAAATCATCAATTGCCGGCCTCAATCCCGCGCGTTTAAGCGCTTCTTTGATAACCAATGCCCCGATATCAACTGTTTTTACGTCTTTTAACGAGCCGCCGAATTCGCCTACAGCCGTTCGGGCACCGCTTACAATTACTACCTCTTTCATTTTAAACTCCTTTCCTGTGTCAAAATATTTTTAAAACTTGTTTATGGTTATTTCTTTCAAAAGTAAATCGGCTGCTGCTGCGTGTCCTGCGACAGACCAATGATCGTCGTAATCCAGATAAAACTTCCGTCCGTCCGGTGTCTTGCGGACAAAACTTTCAAAATCAATGAATGAAACATTTTTATTATTTTTTTCACTAAATTCACGCAAAACCCATCTCCGGTTGTCCGGTTTATCTTTAAGATATAAAATTGATTTGTCTGAAGTATCTATTATGTAAAGATGGGCCCCATCGGCATCATTACGAAGACGATTAAGGCAATATAATGCAAACTGTTTATGTTCCTCGTCCAGTGTACTTTTAGTGGGTGCATCAATGGGCGGAGGAAAATCAAAGCCGGCAGGTGCTTTATCCATGCTTAAAGAGGCGCTGATTCTTTTATCGAATAAACGCCGGAGAACGCGTGCGTGATAAGCCTTGACGTAGGAGCGGCGAAAAAATTTATCCCATGACCAGTAACCTGATTGCTGACGTGCGACCATTGCCTGGAATTTTTTTTCATCATCAGGCTGTGGGTGATATTCTATATCATATTCAGTAGCAGATATTTTTTTAATACCACACAATAAATCATTGGGGCAAAAAACATAAATGACCGCGACAGGCTTTAATATGTCTTTGTATAATTCAAAAGACCGGATAATCTTATCTATATCCCATGCCGGCATGGCCAGATTGATGACCTGATAAGCGGGGTCTTTTTTTTGTAGTTGTTTTTCTATAATTTCCCCTACAGTTTGTTCCCATTGGACTCCCCAGCCAAAAGCAAATGAATCTCCGAGTATCACAATATTTTTTCGGTTTGCAGACAAATCCCAATCCGGGCCGCGGAACCCATGAGCGTTTGTGTCCACTGTGTAATCAAGCTGTTTCGGATAGAATAAACGGACATTACGCAGATTCTTTTGCAGAGTATACCCGAGTTGGGGATGATAAGCGCCATAGATACCTTGCACATTAGGCCTTCTTACCTGGTAAACAGCTTCTTCAATATTGCGGATTTTCAGTAGCGGCAGAGTTATTTCCACAATAACAACAGCAACGCCAAGAGATATGATTAATAATAGTATATTGATTAAATAATTTGTTATCTTTTTTCGGGTCGACAATTTTTCCTGATTTAGCATAATCACGTTTTTTCTTCTCGAGAATTAAAATAATGTATATATAAAAGGAGCAACTGCCGAACCTTCCGCCAAAAACAGCATTATGCCGATTATCAGCAAGAAAAAGATAATGGGAACAATCCACCATTTCTTCCTGACTTTTAGGAAATCCCATAGCTCTGATATTATTGATAATTTACTCATACTGGCTTACCCCTCGTTAAATCAATTTCGTTAAAATTGCCTTTCATAATCGGATTTTAATTTACTCGTTTTTTCTCTGACAATCCAGTAGCTTTTTGCGTTTTTATCAATCTTCATATCCAGAAACTTTTTCCCGGTCAAGGAAGCGATTAACCCAATCGGAGTTACAATCAGGTAGAAGATAACAGCCATTATTACTCTGGTCATAATAAAATTCATGACCACTGCAATGGCCATCCATACCTTATAGACGGGTCTGAGTATGGAGGGCAGAATTAACCCCGTAATAAAGAAAGCTGCGGCCAGAAACAAAATGTAATTGTAGTTATTATTTTTTTCCCATAAAAGATAAAATCCGATAATAGACAGAATTATTCCCATCGTAATTCCGAATTTTTCCCAGTCGGATTTATTGCCTTTAATATTTTTTATTTCTTCAATAATTGCCATTTTGCTAGTCGTTCTCGTATTTTTTCAGCCAGTTGATATCATTGTTCAGTTGCTTTTGATTTTCTTTGTTCAGCAGATAATTGCCCATAATCAGGTAATCCATATTTGTTCTCATAAAACACAAATAAGCATCCTGGGGCGTACAGACAATCGGCTCTCCACGAACATTGAAGGAGGTATTAATGATTACCGGACATTTGTGTTTTTCTGCAAATTTATCAATCATTTCATAATATATGGGATTGCTTTCTCTGGTCACGGTTTGTACTCTGGCTGAGTAGTCCACGTGCGTAACAGCCGGGATGCTGGAACGCATTACATGCAGCTTATCCAATCCGAAGTATTCCTGCTCTTCCTTAGTCATTGCTCTGCGGATATTCTCTTTAACCGGTGCTACTATTAACATATAGGGACTTTCACTGTCGATATCGAAGAAGTCGGCGGCTTTTTCCTGCAATACACTGGGAGCAAAAGGGCGGAAACTTTCCCGGAATTTTATTTTAAGATTCATAATCTCCTGCATTTTGGGAGAACGGGCATCGCCGATAATGGAACGGGCGCCCAGAGCGCGCGGCCCAAACTCCATCCTTCCCTGAAACCAGCCGATTGTCTTTTCTTGAGCTATCAGATCGGCAATTCTGGCGGGCATTTCCCCGGAAGGTAACTTATCGAAAGGAATATTGTTGGCATTTAAATATTGAAGAATCTGATCATCGTTGTATTCAGGGCCGAGCAGGGACGCCTTCATAAAATCTCTTTGACCATTGGCTATTCTCTGATTATCAAGATATTGATACCAGACAAAAAGAGCCGCTCCGAGAGCGCCACCGGCATCACCGGCAGCCGGTTGGATCCATATGTTATCAAACGGTCCTTCCCGGAGAATTTTCCCGTTTCCCACACAATTAAGAGCCACTCCTCCCGCCAGACAAAGATTTTTCTGCTTCGTTTCATTATGGATATGACGAGCCATACGCAGCATTACCTCTTCTGTCACATCCTGAACGGAACGGGCCAGATCCATATCTCTCTGGGTAACTTTAGATTCCGGTTTGCGGGGCGGTCCGCCGAAAAGTTTCTCGAATTTTCTGTTGGTCATGGTAAGACCGGCGCAATAGTCAAAGTATTTCATGTTTAATTTGAATGAGCCGTCCTCTTTTAAATCCATCAGTTCCGAGAGTATCAAATCCTTATATTTGGGTGTTCCGTATGGCGCGAGTCCCATAACCTTGTACTCACCGGAATTGACTTTAAAACCGGTGTAATAAGTAAATGCCGAGTAAAGAAGTCCCAGTGAATGTGGAAAATGAATTTCGGAAAGGATTTGAATTTGATTATTTCCCCCGATGCCATAACTGGTGGTTGTCCATTCGCCGACACCGTCTATTGTCAGAAAGGCCGCTTCAGGAAAAGGTGATGCAAAAAAGGCTGAAGCTGCATGAGATTCATGGTGTTCCGGAAAAATTATTTTGCCTTCATAGTTTAACTGTTTATTGATGAATTCTTTCATCCATAATTTCTGCTTTATCCAGAGTGGCATGGCCATAACAAAAGACCGGATTCCCGATGGAGCAAAAGCCAGATAAGTTTCCAGTATACGTTCGAACTTGATGAACGGTTTATCATAAAAAGCAACGTAATCCAGTGATTCACCGCTTATTTCCCCCGCTTCCAGACAAAACTTTATTGCATTGTCGGGAAAAGAAAAATCATGTTTTTTCCGGGTGAAACGTTCCTCCTGCGCCGCAGCGATAATTTCGCCGTCACGCACCAGGCAGGCCGCACTGTCATGATAAAATGCCGATATACCTAGGATATTCATAGCTTTTAATTTCTTCGTATGATTTAAAAACTTTGATAGCACATTCAAATGATTATTCAAATATAATTTTATTCTGTTTATTTTGCTTGCCCGCGTTATTTTTTTGCCCTATAATTCCGCCGCACTTGTGATTTTACTTATATCATTTTTTATACTTTTGCGGAGAAAAGTAATGGCTGCTGTTATCGATGGTAATAAAATTGCACAGAATATTCGCAACGAAATGCGCCAAAGCGCGCTCGAATTCAAAGAAAAAACAGGAATCGTTCCCGGTCTCGCTGTTGTGCTTGTCGGCAAAGACCCTGCCTCGCAGGTCTATGTAGAAAAAAAAGCTAAGGCATGTGCCGAAGTTGGTTTTCTTTCCCGCGAGTATAAGCTGCCCGCGGAAACGAGCGAAGCGAAACTGTTGAGCTTGATCAATGACCTCAACAAGGATCATCTCATTCACGGAATCTTGGTTCAGCTTCCGCTTCCGGAACAGATATCCACGGATAAAATTATTGCCGCCATTGATCCGCACAAGGACGTGGATGGTTTTCACCCTTACAATGTGGGCGGTCTTATAACCGGCTCACCGCTGTTTATTCCCTGCACACCCCGGGGCATCATGGAATTAATTGCCCGCACCGGCATTGCCCTGAAAGGTAAAGAAGCCGTTGTGGTCGGGCGCAGCAATATTGTGGGAAAGCCAATAGCCCTGTTACTTCTGGCACAACATGCAACTGTTACTATTTGTCATTCACGGACAAAAGATTTACCTTCTGTTACCCGTCGGGCTGATGTTTTGATTGCCGCTATCGGCAAACCTCAAATGATTAAGGCGAACATGGTGAAAGAAGGAGCCGTCGTGATTGACGTGGGCGTTAACCGTCTGGAAAACGGCAAACTGGCGGGCGATGTCGATTTTAACGAGGTTGCTCCCAAAGCATCCTTCATCACGCCTGTGCCCGGCGGCGTAGGGCCTATGACCATCGCCATGCTGATGAAAAATACCCTGGACGCCGCACGGAATAAGGTGAGTAAAGATAAAGTGTGAAATAAATTTTGACTAATCAATTTATCGAGATAACGTTTTCCCATGAACCATAACCTTAAATATTAATTTTTTTTGCTATAACCGCGATGCTGTGTCCCGAATAAAATTTAGCGATAATGCGTGCAATAAATGAAGGTAAAAAAGCGTCTTGAAGTTTTTGTTTTACGTATTCAGATAGATAATTTTTCTTGCTGATGACGGCAAATCCGTGCTTACGTAATAAAAAAGTAAGCGAATCTTCTGTAAAATGAAAAAAATGATATGGTAAATCCCATTGCGGCCAGTTATGCCAATTCATTTTTGCGTCATGCCCTTCGTAATTTGGAACATCCACAACTAAAATACCATCGTCTTTGAGCCATTTGCGGGCATTTTGAATGTATATATTCGGATCAGCGGTATGTTCTAATGAATGCCATAGTGTGATTATATCAAAAGTCCTTTCTAAAAGCGTGACGTTGCGAACTTCTCCCACATGAACTGTTATTTTCAAATTAGACCTTATGTAGTTGGCTACATCTGATGAAATATCAATTCCTTCAACCTTGTATCCCTGTTCGCGGCACGCCAGCAAAAAATATCCGCGTCCACATCCGATATCCAAAACATTTCCTTTATTTTTAAATTTCTGAAAAAAACGTAACCGATGTTTTTCCTGCAAGAGTCTTTCTTTCATTTCCAGAGAACCGGGTATCAGTTCGTTGTTGTAATGGGTTTTAAAATATTCCTGCTGATAAAGACTTGCTGCTTCCTCATTATCCGGTTGCGGATCAAGAAAGCCCAAGTTACATTCCACACATTTATAAACTTTCCACTCGTTTCTAGAATAAAGAACGGTGCGATTAGCACTACCGCAGAGAATACATTTTTTTACATTTTTCATGGTTTAAACATATCCATCTCTTTTTTGCCACATTATGCGAAAATTTTTTAACTTTAGAGGTAATTGTATAAAGTTACTTGTCATGCTTTAGTCATTCTATAAACAAGTTGATAGCAGTCGATTTTATTTTTAAGTTTGGTTTTATTCATGACAAAAGGCGAAATTAAATTCAAAGTAAATAATCGATACAGGGCTTTTATCTTCTGGGCTTTTTTTATACGATAAACCGTTTCCTGTGGGTAATGTTTTTTATAAAACAGATATTCTGCTTTTAATTTTTTTTCAAATAGTGCGACCGGTGTTGTATTAATTTCGCTCTGTCCCCCCCAATGGAGAACTTCTGCATCTTTAATATAGCCGATCTCATGGCCCAGCCGACGGATTCGCAGGCAGAGATCCTGATCCTCCCCGTAGAGGAAAAAATCCTCGTCGAAGCCGCGCAGTCTGTTGATTATATCCGCCCGGGCGATCATCGCTGCCCCGAGGACACAGGCAATTGGACCCTTTAGATCCGCCAGTTCGTCCCGGGTAGACTTTTCCCCCGGATAACGGTAAGAGACGGACGGTTGATGACTGCCATCGGGATTCACCATGTTTAATCCTGCCATCCCTACATGCTGATTTACTTCCATAAAAAGAAAAGATTTTTGTAGCGTATCTTCAGCGACTGTCGTATCGGGATTAAGGAATATCAGGTATTTGCCCCGGCAGGATGGCAGTGCCTGATTATTGGCTGCGCCGAAGCCTCTATTTTCGTTATTGGCAACAAGATTGACGTCAGGAAAACGTGCGGAGATTGTTTTCACAGTTTCATCTGTGGACGCATTGTCGATAACAAATATTTCTTTTTCGATTCCTGATGGATTTTGCAGAGAATCCAAACAGTTATTAATTAATTTGTTTGTATTGTAAGAAACAATAATGATGGATATGTCCATGAATCAACGCATCTCGGTTGTTTTTTTGTCATTTCTCTAGTGTGGCTATCAGGATCAAATCGTTACCCCCCATAAGTACCTCGTAGCTATTTGCTTCCCTCAACCAGTATTTGCGAGCGCCCTTCTCTCCCCGTATTCGGGTGAACAGAAGAATTAGCCAATACAGGGGCAAAAGAAAAAGCTGGCCGGTTTTCACCTTCTCGCTTGTGATTCGGTTGATCCGGAAACCGGCATGCTCCATGGCCATGCGGAGCAGGGCGTAGGGTTGACGATTGATATGGCCATTGTACTTCTGAACCTCCGTAACGTCGCCGCTCTGAAAACATGTATTTTCGTTATCCCAGGTTAGGGCTTCCGATGCATTCCGCAAAGGTTGGTGACGTTCCTCCACGGGTTCTAGAACTCCGTAGAAGATCATCCGCAGGCGGGACTCTAGGTTGGAATAATTGGGATAGCTCACGATCATTCTGCCTCCAGGCTTCAGAACACGTGCAAACTCCCGAAAGGTATGATAAAGATTTTCAGCATGTTCCGGCCCGTCAATGCAGAAGGCATAGTCAAATTGATTGTCCTCTAGGGGAAATATCCCGTCAAGATCGGTCGTCACTGTTGGAATCTCTGGATTCCGGAAAAACTCAGTCTCGATATCACCCGCGGTTACCTGAAATCCCTTCCGATGGAGCCACCACGATAGCCGTCCGGAACCGGCGGGCAGATCCAATGCCAAACCAGGCGGGCATGTTGTCACAAGATCGAGAGCCTTGTAATGGGCTTCGTCCAGAGAGGCAACAATATTGGCCCAGTATTCCGGGCGATCCCGCAAATCTTCTGTTTTTTTCACAACCGGTTTGTCCATCCGCTCTAACCATCCTTTTGATAGAGGACTCGGAAAAGGATGATCCTTCCCGTATCCTTATGTTTCCATTCTTTCAGTTGTGTCAAATCCGTCGGTTGCAAAGACTTCAGAAACGCAAATTTATCCGGGGGCCAATGCTTCTCTTCCCAGACGATATAACGAATTCTACGCATCCGCATGCTCTTTATAAAATCATTGTAATTATCGCCGAGGATGGTCGCATCCTTTTGCCAGTCGATGTATTTATCAGGACAAGGCGCCCCCGCGACATGAAGATTCGCGTAGTAATTGTTCCAGCGCCAGGAATGCCCGAGGGTAATCATCTCGATTTCCCCGCGAGTTCCTTCCATGCGGGCAATCGTTTCGCCGATCTCCTTGTAAACGAGCTTGTCCGCCTCCTGGTCTTTTAGATTCTTGGGCAGCGTCAGCACCAGCACGAGCAGGCAGAGTACAACAACTCCTGCGAAATCGNNGAAATCGGATAGACCGAATTTTTTATGAAGCCAGCGGATCAGCTGTTCCGCGCCGAAACCGACAAGAACTGTGGAGGGAAGGATGACCATGACCAGTCTCCTGTTTTCCATAGACCAGGTATTCAGACAGTAGATATAAAGAACAGCGACCCCGATGACTGTGGTCATGACCAGGGGTAAAATCCTCCGGTCGTTCCGCATCCTGTCTCTCAATCCCTTCAGACCGAAAAGCATGAGAAAGAAAAAAGGATAAAAAAAGGCTTCCATGGCACTATTCAGGACAACACCAATGGCGGTAAACCAGATCAGCGTTCTGGAATAGTCCAGGAATTCAGTCGGGATGCCTGGTGGAGGATTAAGAACGAGTGGCCTAATGTTTGCCTCAAGATTGCGATACCTCTCAAATGTGTTCATGATTCTAGAAGGAATTTCTCCGAATCGGTACCAGTAAAAACTGTCCGGATGCCGGATAATCTGAATTACCACAAAACATGACATCGCCAGAATAACCGGTGAAAGAAAAAGAAACAGAGCCTTAAGCTTTCGGCCTTTAAAGACCATGAGGGTGTAAAGGCAGCCACCCATGATAAAGACGATGCCCTCAATGCGCGTCGCCGTTGCGACGATGAAGGAAAGACTGCTGAGAATAAGAAATATGGGGGTGTCTCTTTCGTCATCATAGACCAGGAGGTATAATCCCAGAACAGAAAAAAACCAGTACGAGGGATCCCTTATAACATTGACACTCTGAACGACGAAAAGAGGTAGCATTACAAAAATGAAGGTTGTGAGAAAACACGTTTTTTCATCCAGGAAGCGACGCAGGAAAAGGTAGAGAGGAATAATCATCAGCGTTCCGAAGATAAGATTGATGGCCATTGCCGCATGAACCCAGTCGCCGGTAACAGGATAAGCTGCGGCAATGAGGCTGGAGTACAATGTCAGAAAATCCACCCCGGAGCAGGTATTGATGGATTGCCAGAGACCGTAATAGAGGGCTCTGGCCTGATGGATGTAGACTGGACCATCCGGGTTCATCATCAGGGTATGAGTAAAGGCAAAAAGACGGATCGCCAAGGCTGAAAAAACAAGAATGATGAGATGGCCAGTAATGGCATTGGAATCATTTTTAAAAATCATGCTTGATAATCCGTTTAACCATGAGAATAATCGATAATTTTAACTTGTCGTTTGTAATTTTAGATAGCATAAAAATATATTATTAAATAGACTTTTTAAAATTGCGGGTACCAAGAATGATGATCTCGTAAAAAATCAATTTAAGCCTTTTTTGTCATTCCCACGAAGGCGGGAATCCAGTGATTGAAGCATGTTATAGATTCCCGCCTTCGTGGGAATGACAGCGCGGGGACTTTTTGCGAGTTCATCAAGAATGTTTTCGTATATTCTCCTGTATTTTAAAGCTACATGGTCCCATGTATTTTGCATAGCAGTATAATAAGCGGATTGAACCATTGAGTTGCGGGTGGTTTCGTTGAGCAGGAGGGCTATTTTCGAGGCGACATAGTTGGTATCGGATGTATCGCTGATGATGAATCCGTTTTCTCCTTCTTGCACGATGTCTTTAGCGCCCACATTGCTGCTGATAATTACCGGTAATCCAGCCGCCATTGCTTCCAGAACAACCATGCCAAATGTATCGAACTTGGAAAGCATAACATATATATCGCCGGCCAGATACAGACGGATTAAATTCCCTTTGCTCAACATGCCGGTGAAAACAACATCCTCGGCAATGTTGGCTTCACGGGCCATCTGAGTGTACTTTCTTATATTACCTTTGCCGACGACCAGCAATTTAAATCTATGCTGTTTGGCCTTGAGCTTTGCGAGCGAAAGTATTATGGCATCAAGCCCTTTGATTTCGAAATTCATAGAAGCAAATAAAATAATGGTCTCTTCGGAACTGAAACCATATTCCTTTCGAATATCGGCACGGATTAATTTTTTATCCGCTGTCGCGTAGTCGTTTAAATCCACACCCGGGTGGATAACAGCGACCCTCTGCGGATCTATATTATATTCCTGAAGGAAAATATCTCTGGTCAGGTTGGATAC
Organism: Smithella sp. D17; assembly: GCA_000753945.1. GTDB lineage: Bacteria > Desulfobacterota > Syntrophia > Syntrophales > Smithellaceae > Smithella. The sequence goes on from JQOA01000082.1 coordinate 16,179, forward strand.
AGCAATGAACTTTTGGCAATTGCCTTCATATACGAGCTTTTTTTCCACCCAGGCGGTGGTTAAGTCATAGAGACTCATCTTTTTGCGGCGGATATTGTGAACCCAGTATCTGTGCGGAATTCCGTGCAGCGTGAAGATGTCAGCACCGAAAATCCGCTCATGGCTGTGTACAAGTGAAAAATTGTTCCGGTTAATTTGGCGCCGGGTAAAGTAGGCAAAACTGAGAGTAGTTAAGTATTTTGGAAAGGTGATAATGGGGATTTTGTGAAATTTAATATCGGGGGTTCCTGCTTGCCAGCGGTTGGCCAATACATGAAAATCATATCCGGATTGGTCAGCGAGCCTTCCGGTCAATTCGGATGCGAATTGTTCCGCTCCTCCAACCAGACCATATTTTGGTATAACCACAGCAATCTTTTGCATAAATTAACTTTATTTGTTGGTTTTGTTGAGGCTAGATCTAACACAGAAAAAAGAAAAAATCATGTTTAAATAACGCGGCGGATATGGTATCGAACAGAAAAGAAACGGAAGGTCTGATGAAAAGATATTATCATTTAAATGCTTAGCAAAATAATTAATAAAAGTTTTTTCTGAGGAGACACTTTTGGAAAAAATTCCCCTTTCCGTAGCCATAATAACAAAGAATGAAGAAGCGAATATTTTATCTTGTCTGCAGAGCATTTCTTTTGTCGGCCAGATTGTTGTTGTTGACTCCGGAAGCACCGATAAGACACTGGAAATTGCCGCTGATTTTGGTTGCGAGATTTACTCTGAAGCGTGGCGCGGTTTTGGCCCGCAGAAACAATTGGCGATTGAAAAATGCCGCCTGCCTTGGATTTTAGTTCTTGATGCCGACGAACATATTCCTCCTGACTCGGCGGATATTATAAAAAAAATTGTCACTGACTCTAATGTAAAAGACGCAGGGTTCAGTTTTCCCCGGAAGAATTATTTTCAAGGCCGCTGGATAAAACATGCCGGCTGGTGGCCGGATCGAATTGTCCGTCTATTCCGCAAAGAAGCAGGCCGAATAACCACGGCAATGGTTCACGAATCTGTGGAAGTTCAGGGGATGGTCGGGGTGTTGGATGTTCCCATTGAGCATTTTACCGAAAGCTCTTTAAGCAAGATCATTCAAAAAATTGATAAATATTCAACACTGGGAGCCCAGGAAGCTTTTAAAGATGGGAAGCATTCCTCGGTATTTTCAGCTTTTATGCGCGCGTTTTTCACATTTAATCAGGATTATTTTTTAAGATTGGGTATTCTGGATGGCAGGCAGGGGCTTACTCTTGCCGTTACCGATGCAGTTAATAAATTTTTCAAATATGCAAAATTAAGCGAACTTGTAAAAATAAACCGTGGCGGTAGATAAGCAATGAGTGAACGCTATGGTAACAATCCGGCTAATAAAATTGATCTATCAATAATTATTGTCAACTGGAATACAAAAGACCTCCTGAAAAACTGTCTGAACTCCATATATAAAACTGTCCATAGTCTGATCTTTGAGGTCATCGTCGTTGATAACGCTTCCTCCGATGGTTCTATCGAGATGTTGGAGAAAGAATTTGCTTCCGTCATCAGAATAGTCAATACAGAAAATAAAGGATTCGGCGCGGCGAATAATCAGGCTCTGGCAATAATGAAAGGTAAGTACGCCCTTTTGTTGAATTCTGATACCGTATTAACGCTCGGAGCGGTAAACAAATTATGGAATTTTTGTGAGGCTAATGACAAGGCCGCAATTGTGTGCGGACAGCTATTGAATGCCGACGGCAGCAAACAAAACTCAATCGCTTCATTCCCCAGTCTACTTACGCTTGCCGCCAATACTTCGCTTTTGGAATTCCTGTTCC
>JQOA01000083.1 GCA_000753945.1 Smithella sp. D17
CAAAAAAGGGCAAAAGCGACTTTTTACGAGACCATCAAAGTTGAATTTGAAAAAGGGCACATGCCCGGTTCCTTCACGAAGAGTCTCCTTGGCGGTGGAATATATATGAATACTCTTGAATTTCAGGTGCTCAAAAAAGGTGCCTCGTTAAGCAAGCGCCGCAACCATTCATGCAAGGGAATTACTATCCGGCAAAAGTCCGGGTGAAAGGAAAGGGCTACGGCAAGCTGCTATTTGGGAAAAAGCAAGATCATGATTTTGACAGTACTTTTGAAATCCAAGTGAGAAAAGGCGATTACGATGAGTGGCAAGCCGATTTTGACAGTTTCAACTCCTGAATGGAATACAAAAGGGTAGCGTATAACCGAAGAATCAACTAGACGGCGGGGAGCTACCATTTTTTTAATCAATGTTCATTGGCCACCGTTGGTCATTTATATTGACATCGCCGCCTAAAATATGTACTGTATGCCTGTACATAAAATCAGGAGGCAGATATGGCAATACAAACAACTTATACTCAAGCCAGGGCAAGTTTAGCGACATTGTTAGATCAAGTAACCAAAAATCGGGAGGTGGTTATCATTCAGCGGCGTGGAGGTGAGAATGTAGCCATGATAACAGCGGACGAATTGTCAAGCATACTCGAAACTGCACACCTTCTCCGATCACCCGTCAATGCAAAGAGACTTCTTTCAGCACTTAATAGGGTTCGGAAAGAATCAGGCACCCCGCAAACGATTGATGACCTTCGAACCGAGGTTGGTTTTGAATAAATCTTCAAAAAAGTCCCAAGTGACTACAAAGCGGGAATCCGTATTCCAACCAGAGTTTAGGGAGGATCTACGGTACTGGGTAGAGACGAACCGAAAGACTGCTCTTCGTATTTTTCAGTTGATCGAATCTATAATGCGAGACCCGTTTCAAGGCGTTGGCAAACCCGAACCTCTTAAATTTCTTGGGCCAGGTGTTTGGTCTCGCAGAATTACTCAAGAACATCGGCTTGTATACGTTGTCGGGCATGACCGGATTGATTTCGTACAAGCTCGTTACCATTACTGATTATAGCAACTAAAGGATGCTAATCGGGTAAGGGGGAGTTTTTCTCTCCCCCTCCCC
>JQOA01000084.1 GCA_000753945.1 Smithella sp. D17
GCATGAACGAGAGGTCAGGCGCGATCTCATCATTAGCGCAGCAAAAGGCGTCGGCATGCTTCAGTGTGAAAAGGCAGAGCACAGCGGCTACTCGATGGACATCTGCTCCTACGCCAGGATTGACATCGGAACCGCCATGAGCGGCGGCAAAGACTCGCCGACTTTCGGATTACCGCGGCCAAACCTTCTTATCTCGAACAACAACAATTGTTCTCTCCTGGTCAAGTGGTTTGACGTGTATCATCGGGAATGGGGCGTTCCTCATTTTATCCTCGACGTTCCTTTTTGCTATGAAATGCAGAAGGAAACAGACCTCAAGTATATCGTAGTGCTTGATTTCAATATTAACCGTGTCATTTCGAAGGAACGAAGTGACTGAGAAATCTTTATAATCATTGAATAAGATTTCTCCCTTCGGTCGAAATGACATATCGGTAACTTTTGCAAGTATGCAGTAGCACAGTTTAAAGACCTGATTAGAACCATCGAATGATCGACGTGGACCACGCGGATGTTAGAAAGTACAACGAGGAGAGCGCTTTCCTGAGGATGGAGGCTTTGCTGGAAAGTATTGACGCAGGAAGGGCACGCGCGAAAACCTAACGGATATGAACCGAATTAATTATTGTTTAAATCTTTCAGCAATGATCTTTCCCAACGCCAGCATATGATTTAAAGCCTCTTCCTTGCTTCTGCCCGGGTAGTTCCGGAAGGTTATGATTATCCCATTCATGGCAGCAAAGAAAGCATGGGAAAGCATCCGGACGTTCTTTTCATCATTCTCTTTCGCAAAAATTCTATCGAACTGAGCAAGCAACACTCTCTCTGCGGTATTAAGGCGTTGAATCATTTCCTGATTCAGAGAACCGTCCAGCACGAAATGCGTCATCATCCTGAAATATTGATCATTATCCGCTAAAAACTGGATGAACCGTTCTGTAACCTTTTCGATTTTGATATTGCTATCGTCATCGATTAATTGATTGACGAATTCAACTATTTTGGCGCCACGCCTGATGCACGCTTCCACAAATAAGGATTGTTGATCAGGGAAATACCGGTAAATAAGAGCGTGAGAAATTCCGGCTTCTTTCGCAATGTCCCGAATGGTCACCGCATTGAAGGCTTTTTTAGCAAATACCCGCTCCGCAGCGCTAATGATGAGATCGCGCCTGACCTCTCGTTCATGC
>JQOA01000085.1 GCA_000753945.1 Smithella sp. D17
GTATCTCAGAGAAGGGGTAATATCAAAACTCTGTCCACCTATCAACGGCTTGAAGGTGTTTAAATCTATCGGCTTGTCTTCAGCCGCGGTTATGACAAAACGTGCCTGAAGTTTTTCAATTCGCGTGTACGTGTCCGTTGTATTCGTTAAAAGAGACTGGCTTGAATCCTTCAGCACCTTATATTTGCCAACCGGTGCACTTGCGCAGGCCGAAAGAACTATGACGCAGAATAAAGACATCAGAGTAAGTCGACCAATTTTTATCTTTTTCATAACGAAATTACTCCGTTTAGTTAATTTGACATAATTTGAAAAATTGTAATATACAGGTCACGGGGTCAGGCCTTTAAATATCAAATTCAGCTCTCCGTTAACATTGCTAATTTATTTTATTAAACATGCGGAACCACAGACATCATCGACGTCCTCCGCATAATGCAGGGTAAATTCGAATCGCGTATTAAATAACTCCATTTAGAGATCATTGCAAGAAAAAACAGGAAATCAATGACAAAATCCCTCTTTCGAGGGGGGGGGTAAGGTGGAGATAGAAATTAGTTATTCAATAACACCATCCTTTTATAGAGGGTTGGAAAGAATTTTTATTCCTGAGTTTTCCTTGGGCAAGGAAACTGATCTGGTTATTTGCTTTTCAACACGAGGAAAACCAACTTGCCGCCATGCTCGCCGATGATTGAGACCACCGGCAGGCAAAAGAAAATCAAGGCCGGCACAATCAAATCCGGCCCGGCAGGGTTTTGCAGGATTGCGGGCTTGACCATGAGAGCCGCCATGATGATCAGATCGGCAATCAAAAGCAAAAAGGAAAAAATAGTTTTCCTTTGAAAAGCACGGGCACTACAGCCGGCAGATAAAAAGCTGCCAGAAACAGCAAAGCAAAAAAGGCCGGCTGGAATTCGCGCTGATTTTGCATTCCCTGAATGAGATAGGCAATGATTAACAATATTCCTGTCAGATGATGAGCACGGATGGTCAGCAAATTTGCCGGTATCAGCAGAGATGGTTCGTTGAAGTTCTTGCTCAGGATGCTGAATGCCTGCACTGTCCAGGGCAGAGTTGCAAAAGCAAGATAAATCCAAAAACTTGCCATATTCATTAGCGGTGCAAATAAAATTGTTGAATATGCCAAAGTCATGGCGATACCGTAAAGCCAGAGAGCTTTTTCTGCGCCGAATCTTACAACCAGATTGTTTTTATCTGCCGCTGCGTCGTGGTTTCTGTCCGGTATTTCGTTGATTATTATCATGGCAAACATCATGAAGCCCAGAGGCAACAAAACCAGAAAGGCCTCCCGGGAAAAAGAAATCGTCTGCACGACAAAGGCCCCCATGCCGATGGTGAAACTGAAATTGATTAATTGAGAAATTTCTCCAAGACCGCGGTAGCCGTAGCGGATCGGCGGCGCTGTGTAGAAGTAGGAACTTCCCATGCCGAGGCAACCGAAGGCAAGTATCCACCATGTCTGAACCGCGCAAAGATACAGTCCGATGATGATGGTCAACAGATAGAAAGATGTAAAAACCATGCGCATATGTTTGTGCTGAATCATGCCTCTGGTTAATGTGCCGCTGCCGCCGGAATAGGGATTTCGTTTATCGGGGCAATCGACGGCGGCGTGATAATCGAAATAGTCGTCAGTCATATTCAACGCGATATGGTTGAGCGTCACTCCCAGCACTGTCAGCAAGAAAAACCATTGATTCATGAAACCGGTGAGCGCCCAGGCCACAACTGTGCCCAAAATGGCCGGCAGGAAACTGGCCGGGACAAAATGATAACGAAAGGCAATCCACCATACTTTAACCAATTCTCGCATTCTCCGTTAAAATATTTTTAATCTCAGCCAATTCTGCTTTGGAATAGTATCCTTTTGCGGCAAATTCATCCCAAACAGGAATGAGTCTCTTTTTGCAAACATCAATCTCAGCCGGCGTCATCTTAACTTCTTTCATGCCGTATTTATACATGGCTTTAAGTGATTTTTCATTACTTTCGCGCACTTTCTGCCATGAATTCTTTCTCTACTGATATTGCATTATATTATAGTAAAGGTCAATCGTTTCATCCGTTACTCTGCTCTTTGTTCCGTATACATCTTTGACAAAATTTGCGACTATGAACTTTGGTGTAATAATGGGATAGGATCGTTACAGGAACCAGATGACGAAATGTCTTAAATCATCTTGACAAGCAAAATCCTTCTTCATATACTCTCTGGTGAAAAAGCAAAAAAAAAATTTTGTAATTATAGTGAAAGAAAATGAGCATTTCGTTCATAGTTCCGGGTTCATTAAAAGATTGGTTCGGGGGATCAGAACAGGTCATCTGTGAGGGTAAAACCATAGGTGAGTGCATTGATGACCTTGATTCTAAATTCCCCGGCTTCAGACATAGGGTATTTGATGAAAAGGGAGAAATTAATAGTTCTGTGATGATTTTTATTGACGGACAAAATCTCCGATTACTTAACGGGCTGGCCACTTCTGTGAAGGATGGCGATGAGGTCAGTATTATTCCTTTTGCGGCGGGAGGATGATAAAAAATGATTTTAGATGAGCCTGATTCCCATTTTATCTTTGTATTCCATCCCAAAATATTCGAGGGCAAAAAGTATACGGTATATGAGGGACGAGAACTTACCAACGGTGAGGTTCTTAAATACTGGGGGAAGTGGATTTTCTTTGGAGATAAATCGCAGCTTGATGAATGGGCCCGAAAACTGGACCGTTACGTAGAAGACGAAACGATACCCTGCATCAAATATGATCGTATACCTCCTGCAAACCTCGGTCTGACGGAGCTTGTCATGATGGTATACTGCGACAAGCGTAAAAGTGAAGAGATCTGGCAGATACTCCAGCAGCATGGAGTAAAGATCAAAGCCTGGGTTTCGGAATGGGAAACGATGGAAATGTGGAAACCTGGGGGGGGTGCTTTTGGAACAGTGGATTAAATCAATGAACTTCAATGAAGAGCAGGCACAGGCTACCCGGGAGCATGCGGGGAGAACCATGGGTTATATTTTCGATCACCCCGATGAGATATTTACTCCATGGGCACAGTGAGAATGAATTGCCAAGGAACGGCCGGAGGATTTGAACATGGATGATTTTGCAAAACAGTTGAAGGTTCCACCCTTAGATCCAAATTATTTTATTCTCGATGAAGACAGGGTTAATATAGACAGGATGGCGAAACTCTCAGACAAGCATCCGATCAACATCCTGATCACCGGTCATCAGGGATGCGGTAAATCTTCTCTGGTGAGACAGTTCGCCAGTTATTATCAGAGGCCGATGGTTACCTTTCAGGTAGGGCTTCTCTCAGAGGCCGGGCAACTTTTCGGGCAGCAGAGGTTGAAAGATGGCGAGACCTTTTATCAGAGTTTCCTGTTTCCCAAGGCTATCCGTGTCCCCGGGTGTGTCATCCATCTGGAAGAAATCAACAGGTCGGAAAATCCCCATGCTCTGAATGAACTGTTTTCAGTACTATCAGAGGAGCGAAGTATCTGGATTGATGAGCTTGGAATGGTTGGTGTAGCTCCCCGGGTGATTTTTTTTGCTACGATGAATGAAGGTGTGGAATTCTCAGGCACCGATGAGATGGATGCCGCGCTGAAAGACCGGTTTTATCGCATCCATCTGCAATACCCTCCTGTGAATGTAGAAAAAGAGATCCTCGTTTCTAAAACCGGTATTACCCCGTCTCTGGCAACTGATATTCTCAATATAGTAAGCAAACTGAGAGGTAATAAACAGACGCCCATTGATATCTCCATACGGCACTCTCTGATGATTGCGGAACTCATAGCCATGGGGGCGCCGTTACGGGATGCCGTTATCTATAGTCTTCAGATTTCGATGGATATTCTCGAGTCGTTGCTCCTCTCCATTCATGTGGAAACGGGCGACACAGAGGTGGAACCTCATCGTTACGAACGATATGTTCCACCAGATTATATTCCATCGTAGGGAGGCTGAGTAAAACCGGTGAGTGCCCAAATGGCCGATAGTAATAAAGATACGCCAGTGAACTCCGAAAAGGCATACTCCAGATACTGGCGGAAGAACTATTCCCATCTTGAGGCGACTGAACTGACTACAGTTCTGGCTGCCATGCGTAAGGTGGCCGCGCATATCGGACGTAATGTCAAGCCTGTTTACTGGCGGGGCATGTCTGCTTCTCCCACTGACTCTATTGTCCTGAATCCGGACGCAGTCCAG
>JQOA01000086.1:0-1639 GCA_000753945.1 Smithella sp. D17
GATGAGTAACTTAATTTCTTAAGGGCGTCCCATACGTCGCCCTTAAGGGCGTCCCATACGTCTCCCTTAAGGGCGTCCCATACGTCCATACGAATAAATTCTTTCAGGAGCTTGGGCTGTTTAGTCTTGAGGACGCCCATGCTTTGTTGCTCCAGTCCTCAAGGAGGTAAGACCACCTACTGGAGAGCCGGATGCGGGAAATCCGCCAGTCCGGTTCGGAGGGAGGGGCGACGCAAACCAATGCGTTGTCCCTACCCCTATAGAAAGATTTCTCAGTCGCCATGCTTCTTCGAAATGACAAATTAGGTAGGACAGGCGTCTCGCCTGTCTTATGACTTGTCATTCCCGACGCGATCGGGAATCCAGTTCTTTTTACTTATTCTTTCCGATAATTTCCTCTTTCATTAAGGTGCATAATCATGCGGATTTTCCAGAATCGTAAACAATCCGACACTTTTCCCCCCATATTATTTGAGAATAGGACGAATATTATAAATAATCATATACTTAAACAATGTATAACAACTGTAAAGAAAACCGACATAAAAAACGCCTCCTGGATCGGTTCCAAGAGGCGTTTTTAAATACTTGAATTATAAAGAACTTACTGTTTTCTTCTCAGAAGCCCAATTCCCACGAGCCCAAGGCCAAGGAGAAGAAGGCTTGCTGGTTCGGGCACACCAACAACATCGTTTGCGCAGGTCGAAGTGGCCCACGAAATTTTCAAGTAATCGCCTTGAGGAATCGCATCGCTCCAATACCAGCCACCTGCCGCCGTATACGTGACACCAGGCGCCCCCCATGTCACAGTACCGCCAAATCCAGTGGATTCGCCGGCCTGAATCCGCACGTTCTGTCCGAATCCCCAGATATAACCCGCTCCAATTCCATTCAGTGCTGCAATTTCATCAGATGTATACCAGTCACTTACAGTATACAGGGTGCCTGCCGTGAAACCATCGTGCGCGACTAATGGAATGGCTAATGCTGGCGGGGAAGACTCTTCTCCCCACAGTATTAAATCCGCCGGCAAGGTTTGCCAATTTCCAGCAAGAATACCTTCTTGCGTGTAATTAGTGGTAATGGTCACAACTAAAGGTGATGTATTTACGTTGTAGTCAATTTGTGTCGTGTCAAACCCTGACTCCCCTATTTGGTCGCCTGCGGGATCCGTGATTGTGATATTGTATGCCTGTACCCCGACAGGGAACATCATAAGACATGCCACAAGCACTACATAAAGAATCAACTTTTTCATTTTTTCACTCCTTTCTTTAAAGAATTTTACTTTATTTAATGCATAGATTGTGCCATTCATGTATATACTTAATATCTTAGGATATTTTATTGTCTTTCTATCATTTGTATGTTTTGCATTGTAAAATATCCCGACACTTTTTTATTTATTAAATAGGCAAAATCAACATTTATCAGTGATTGTATAAGAATTATAGTCAGTTACAGTATGTTTGTGAATTAGTAAAGTATTCCGACAATTTTAGAGTTTTTGACAAAATATTTACGCGAAGGTAGATATTGAGGCAAGTCTTTTTATTATCATCACTGGGAAAATCTGGGGACACCATACTAGTTATTTCTTGACAAGCAGTGATGATAGTCATAGACAATTGACATGAAT
>JQOA01000086.1:1666-2084 GCA_000753945.1 Smithella sp. D17
GAATCAAAATGCATTTTACTTCAATGTTATATTATGCTAAATCTTAATCATGAATGAAAAAGAGATATTAAAAAACTGGGCAAATGGGATTAGATTTTATCATGGCTAAAAGAATACCTTTAAACAAGAAAGAGCTCGGTTCAATCAATAAATATATCAATCTGCTAAAGCAGGAAGGAATTGACGTATCCAAGGCGATTCTTTTCGGGTCTTATGCAAAAGGAACTGCAAAACCCGAAAGTGATATAGATATTGCAATTATTTCTTATCAGTTCGGAAAAAATAATTTGAAGGAAATGATGCTCTTACGAAGAATCGCCTTAAAAATTGATTCGCACATTGAACCATTACCGTTCTCGCCAGAAGATATTAACGACCGTTATAGTACCCTGGCTCAGGAAATTCTAAAATACGGCAT
>JQOA01000087.1 GCA_000753945.1 Smithella sp. D17
TTCACGTATAGGGGACTTGCACCCCATAAGTTCACGCCCATGCCGGGCGTACACAAGATCAATCCACCCGATCTCTACGCTCCGGCTGAGCCGAGCGCGATTATTCCCTTGCGCGCTGACTCGCGCTCGGGAACAATCGGCTGGAGCGGAAGCCTGTAACAGGCTCGGTTCAGCCGGGCGTAAGCCAACAATAAAGATATACAGAATAAATCCATATGAAATCAGAAACTATAAATATTTTCAATCAACTCTACAAATGGTCTGGTCGTCAAGACGAGAATTTTACTACTGAGGCATTTATTTATGTGCTGTTACATTTGCAGCAAGTTGACCCTGAAGCAGCGGCTGTTCTTCTTCACCAACTCACTGATTCCAAAGTCCTGCTGGACAAGGAGCAAATTGAGTTCGTTGAAATTAAAACGCAATCGACAACGGAGCAAGGAAGACCCGATATTGAAATACGATTTCACAATATTTTGATATTTATTGAGGTAAAAATTAATTCGGATTTTGAAGAAACCCAAATTAGTCGTTATAGAAGTGAATTGAACAAGTCCGGCATTTCCAATAATCTTTTGATAACAGTCACTAAATATGCGTATCCCTTTTATCAAAAAAATGCTGCCGAACAACCTGACATTAATATCCGGTGGCATCAGATTGCGGACTGGCTAAAAGACTTGAGACCTGTGTATCAAACGAGTACTTTTTTGATAACTCAATTTGTGAATTTCTTAATAAAGAGAGGTATAGCTATGGAAAAGGTGAGCTGGGAGCTAAGTAATGGTATAAGTTCATTTCAGAGTTTATTAACAATGATCAACGAAGCTCTTACGGCACAAAAAATTCCGATATACAGAGCAAGCGCTGCTTGGGAATGGTATGGATTTTATATTGAAGATAAGAAGCTGTTTGTAGGAATATATCTTAATAAACCTACCCTTGTTACTATTAATACTGAGGTTCCACTAAAGCAGGGAACTGATACACCAATTTCAATTGGGAAAGTGGAAAATGGGCGGTGGCAAAACGATCTTGATCTCGAATCTGAAGAGAATTATTTTTTTGCCAGAACGAAAGCCAGTCAGGTTGAGTGCTTAGAATCATTTCTTCAAAATAGTGTGAACTTTGCAAAAACATTAATATAGAACTTGGCTAATCGGGTAGCCGGGGGTTTTTCTCCCCCAGCCCCCACACCACCTGGCGTGCGGGTCCGCACTAGGCGGTTCACAGCGATTACCGGGCCGTAGCCGGGTAGTGAATGTTCACCCACAGGTCTTTTACAGACAGCAACCCTTGATCCTTAAGCCATTGGTTCGTCATGCCCGTTTGCGTTGCCAGCGTTTTCGCCAATCGCCACGGCCCCTTGCGGCTTATTGCCACAGGAATGGCCGCGTGCAGCGACGTTCCCAGTTTTCGAAGTTCCCGAACCTTGGTTTTCGCCTTGCGCCACTGTTTCAAGTAGCACATGCGTAACCGCCTTCTCAGCCAGTGATCGATTTCCGGGATCGGATGATAGTACTCCGAAATCCCGAAATAGTTCATCCAGCCGCGAAGGTATTCGGCAAGCTTCTTGTACCGGTAGTCTATCGAAACAAACCAGGATCGCCCGGTCAGTTCCTTGACCCTTCGTTTGAATTCACGGAAGGCCGAATCGTGTTCGTCATCCTACGGGCTGCTTGTTCGCTTCCGGTTGCTCTCCACCCCGCTTCGCAGCGACGCAGTTACCTTCGGCTATCGGGGGTGAGCATCCCCCGTGAGAGGTCTTTCACCTCTCTGGTCGCGCCCGCTCCCGGGCGCACGGATTCCCGCCTTCGCGGGAATGACAAATGAAAAGGAAATTTCCTTCCCGTCGATAACGGGAACGACACGGGGGTTAGAACTTCCTGTCAAGTACCTCAGCCAAATTTTTGTGTTCATCTCTTCGAAGATTTTTCAGGATGGTCAGGACATTTTTTCTTCGGAGCTGTCCCTTGGATGTAGGCTTCACGTATTTTTTGGGTACATGAAGCCGTGGCAAGATATCCGGACTTGGAATCGATCACTGCTGTTTCTATTCCCCGGGGCGGAGTGATGGCGAATGGTCCGGATTGGGAATAATAAGATCGCATGAATCGTGTCCAGATATGAAGGGCTCCCTGGGCTCCGGTCATACCGGTATCTGCTCCGGAGTCATACCCCACCCACACGGCACAAACGACGTCCCGGGTAAAACCGACAAACCAGGAGTCCTTGTTGCCGTTCGTTGTTCCTGTTTTTCCCGATGCCGGAAAATTAATATTCAGCGACTTTGCCTCTTTTGCCGTACCGCGCGTAAGCACTCCCTCCATTGCATATCCGGAAAGATAGGTCACCTGCGGATCAAACGCCTGTTTGCTGTTAAGTTTTCTGGCTATGATTTTATCTCCTTTCGCTGTTGTTACCGAAAAAAGAGGAAATCGTTCATAGCGAATACCGCCGGAGGCTATGGTCGTATAGGCATAGGCCAGTTCCAGGGGTGTGACTTCGAAGCTTCCCAGCGCCATGGAAGGAACAGGTAAAAGAGGGCTCTTGATACCGGCCAGGCGCGCGGTGTTGAGTACTTCTTTGAAGCCGACTTCACTAGCCAACCTTGTTGTGGCAGTGTTTACAGAATCCTCTATTGCTT
>JQOA01000088.1 GCA_000753945.1 Smithella sp. D17
ATTTCGTGGACCAAATTCTTCCCCTTGTGATTACGGCAATACCGGACATTGTCTTCTACATCATCGGCAGTAATATGCCTCTTTCTATTAAATCGCTATGCTCAAAACATGTCGAACCGTTGGGTTACATCGCCGATGTGCAGCCTTATTTTTCCTCTTGCCGAGTCTTTGTTGCGCCGCTGCGCTATGGAGCCGGCATGAAAGGAAAGATCGGTCAGAGCATTGCCTATGGTTTGCCGGTAGTGACGACCACCATAGGTGCAGAGGGTATGGGACTAGTGGATGGGCAGCACATGTTGCTTGCTGATACGCCAGGAGCCTTTGCCGATGCGGTGAGCAGGCTTTATTTTGAGTCCGATCTTTGGCACCGATTGTCAGCCAACGCTCTGGGCCATTTGCAGAAACATTATTCAATGGCGGCGACGCAGCGGCGTCTGGATGCGATATTTCCTCTGCCGGAGGCGGTAAGGGGAATAAATGCTGCATAAAGGCGAAGAGACATGGCGCGAAAATTGACGGCACAGGCCGCTTGCCCAGGCGCCAATGAGGAGAACAATTATGCACGATATTTTGGTTCTTGGTGTATATCTCACCGATAAGGAAAATTATGCACCCAGTATACAGGCGGAATTGCAAAAGAGCCGTGATTGGGCGGTGGATCAACGTTGGATCGCCTTGGGGAAAACAGTTCCCGCTACTGATTTGCAAACGCTAACAGTCTGGCATCAGAAAAAAACGGTGCCAAAGTTTGTCATCCTCAACCGGCTCTTGGCAGACATCAATCTGGCGGCCTACGAGTATCTGTTGGTAGTTGATGATGATATTGTTCTGCCTGAGGGCTTTGTGGATGATTATCTTTCTCTGGTTAAACGGTATAATCTCGCCATTGCACAGCCGGCACGCACCCATGAAAGTTATATTGATCATCCGTTCGTTGAAAGGTTGGACGGTATTACCGCCCGGCGTACCCGTTTCGTGGAGATCGGGCCATTGTTTTCGATTCACGGCAGCGCGTTTCATGCCCTGTTGCCTTTTGAAGAAGAAAGTCCAATGGGCTGGGGATATGACTTCATTTGGCCGCTTCTCGCTATGGATCAGGGGCTTCACATGGGAATTGTGGATGGGGTGGCCGTAACCCATAACCTGCGCCCCCCGGTGACGAACTATGATTACAAGGAGGCCAGTGAGGTTATGGGGCGTTTCCTTGCCCGGCGGCCCCATCTGTCAAAAAAAGATGCTTTTTTCATTGTGGAATCCTATGCTGATTTTTACGCAGAACCGTTGGCTTCCAGCAGAACCGCCGACCCTCTCTTGAGTGTTGTGATCTGCACTTACAACCGGGCGGAATTGCTGGCCAGAGTTCTGGAGAGTTTGTGCCGGCAGTCTTTGCCACGCGAACAGTTTGAGATCGTTGTCATTAACGATGGATCAACGGATGACACCGAGGAAATCGTCCGTTCCTTCGAGTGTAAACTGCCCCTGCGCTACCTTTTTCAAAAGAATGCCGGCCTGGCTTCGGCCAAGAATCATGGCCTGTTTGCCTCACGCGGAGACTTCGTTTTATTTCTCGATGATGATGATGTGACGACTGAAACCCTGCTTGAGGAGCATGTAAAGACCCATCGGAAGTACCCGGGAGTGCAATACGCGGTTCTTGGCCATACCCGTCTCAGCCCGGAGATTGCCGTCAAACCCCTGATGCATTTTGTGGTCGAAGTGGGTTGTTTCTTGTTTTCCTATCCCAGTCTGAAGCACGGCGACCTCGTGGATTATACATATTTTTGGGGGGGGCGTTCTTCATGCAAGCGCTCCCTTCTGCTGGAACACGGTGTATTCAATCCGGTTTTTCGATTCGGTTGTGAAGACATTGAGCTTGGGTATCGCCTGTCAAAGCAGGGTTTGCGGGTGGTCTATAACGAACATGCGGTATCGGTAATGGTCCGCGATATTGATTTTGCCGGCTTTTGTCACCGGCTCGAGCGCCAGGGCAACTCAAATTATGTATTCAGCCGTTTGCATCCGGTGCCGGAGATTGTTCTCTGGACCGAGACCGGGGACGCTGACGGCATATGGCAGAAAATCGGCAGACAATATGAAAAAATCATCAAATCCGCCGGGTGCCTTGACGAGATCGCCAATCAGAAATTGGCCTACGGGTTCGAATTGGATGCCGCCACACTGGGTCTTCTGTATCGCAGTTATCGCGCCGCATTCAAAGCTTGCAAAGTGAAGGGGATAATTGAAAAGAAAAGGGAGTTGGGCGGTTCCTGAAAAAGGGGACTAGGGGGACTAGAGGGAACTAGGGGACATCCTATAATGTTCCCGTCAAGAGAAAAAATTA
>JQOA01000089.1 GCA_000753945.1 Smithella sp. D17
AAGAGACCGTGGAACAGCTTATCTATGATTTGGGCAATAAACAGTGGGATATTCCCAAACTGCGTGAACTACTGGAAACCATTCTTCCCGAAAAAACGACTTTAGAAACTGGAGTTTGCTCTAAAGCGAAGCCTGCTTCTTTTACAGGTTTCACCTCTTTTTGAACTTCAACAGGTTGAGACGGTGAAGCAGCTATCGGCTTATCAATCTTCTGAGCAGGCCGGCTTGAATTCAATTCCGGATTGACATCTGTAGCGTTAAATGGGGCCATGGATTTTTGAGAAGCACAACTGACAAGCATTAAACTCATCATAAAAAACGAAAACATTTTCAAGCTATTTTTTAGCACGATTTATCTCCTGCAATTAGCTTTTCAATCATCCGTTAATTTGACGCCAAAACAACTCATGGTAACGGTTTTTCATCTGTCCACTGCTTGTCATTTCGCGCCTACTCTCCGTCGGCGTAGCAATCCCCTTCCCCATTTACTCAATGCGGGATTTTAAACCGCCTGTCAATCTGTCGCCGGACCTTGTGAATAACATGAAGAAGAACGTTCTATTGCTCGATCACAACTGCAGTGCTATGTGAACGGTATCGGCTTCTCCCGAAACGGAGTGAGTTTTGAAGCCACGTTTCTGCGCGAATTTGAGCATCTTGTCGTTGCTTGGGAGCACGATGCCCTCCATCGTCTTGAACCCGCACTCGCGTGCCGTATCTTCCAGGGAAGTCATCAGCAACCCTGCCACACCGCTGCCATGCCAGGCATCGTCTACCGTTACACCAAACTCACAGCTACCGGGATTTTCAGTGTTCACATAACGCGCTACGCCGATTTCCAGTTCTTTATCATCACTCATGATGGTAGCGACAAAGGCCATGTGCCGGGCGTAATCGATTTCCGTGAAATACTTGAGCTTCTTCGGCGTCAGTTCCCGAAACGACGCCATGAAACGGAAATAGCGGGATTCTTTCGACAGGTGCCGTATAAAATCCTGTTCCATGCCGGAGTCATCGGCACGTATCGGCCGGATGGACACAGTCGTATCCTTTAACAATACGCGTTTTATAAGATCTTGTTTCTTCATCGTTGAACCATAATAATTTCATCCTTAAATTTGAATAATTAGATAGAACCGGAGTCAGTCAGTGCTATCTTCATTGATATGGTTTGCCTTTTCCTTTATCTTTTCTTTCAGACGCATCTCCCTTCTGGTTTTTGCCTCCAGATTTTGACGTTGCTCCTCTTCTGTCTTGATGATCAGCGGGGGTAGCGGCATAGGTCGACCACTTTTGTCAAGGGCTACGAAGGTCAGATAGGCGGTTGATGTATGATGTATCCGTCCCGTCATAAGATTTTCGGTCTCCACCCGAACCCCAATTTCCATAGATGTTTTCCCTACGAAGTTCAGACTCGCTTGTGCAGTCAAAAGATCTCCGACAAAAACCGGATAATGAAAGTCCAACCGGTCAATGGAGGCCGTAACTGCATTGGCTCTTGCGTGACGAACCGCAACAGCGAGGGCCGCGGTATCGATGAATTTCATAATAACCCCGCCATGGACGTTTCCTGCAAGATTTGCATCTTGCGCAGTCATCTGCTGAGTCATGATGATACTGCTGTCTTTACTTCGTTTACCTTCCATGTTCATACTCCTATGGATTCTAACAATTCCAATATGACGCAGTTACTGCGCGCCTGTTTAGAGGCAAGCTACAACGAAGCAGGTTGCTCACTTAATAGCATTGCGATCTGCGCGTACAAATATTGAATCATTAATCGCTAATCTATTGTTGCCGTTAAATTCTCTGTCAGGCTTATTACTTCTTATCGGGGCTACCCCTACTTTTACCCATTCTGTGTTACCCCGGGTGGCCACCCAAAATCCCCCACTTGTGGCCACTTGAAAATCCCCCACCCATCGGTTGCTTTTAAGAACTGAGAACAGGTTTTCAAAAGCAGCTTCACAAACAGTCAGCAGAACGTTACAGACTCCCATTTTACATAAGCACATGGGAGGAAGAGAAAGGATGAACGTTTTGCAACCGAACAAGAAAACAGCAATAATTACACTACTTACCAATGGAGTCAGTCAGCGCGAAATCGGGCGTAAAGTGCGCGTGGATCGCAAGACCATCCGCAAATACGCCCGTATAGCAGAAAGTAAAGAGCCGGCCACCGGCAGTATATCAAAATCCCCCGGGGTGGCCACCGGCTCCGAGGAGAGTGTTGATCAAAATCCCCCACCCCGGCCACCGGCTTCGCAGGGGTCGGCAGCCGAAGACGAGCCACGCATACCGGCGCATGCCCGCTCAGCCTGTGAGCAGCATCGCCTCTGGATAGAGAAGCAGGTGCGTTTGGGACGCAATGCCGTCTCCATTTATCAGGACCTGGTTGAGCGGTTTGCCTTTGAGCATAAATACAACAGCGTGAAACGGTTTTGCCATGTGCTGCGCAGAAAAAATCCCACCCAGTATGACCGGCTGGAGTTTCCACCTGGCGAGGAGGCGCAGGTGGACTACGGTCTTGGCGCGCTTACCCGCAAACCCGGCACAAACACATACCGCCGCCCGCGCTTGTTTGTCATGACGCTGAAGCACTCCCGCCGCTGTTTCCGCAAAGTGGTCTGGAAATCCAGCAAAGAGGTATGGGCCAAACTGCACGAGGAGGCCTTCCGCTATTTTGGGGGCTCCACCCGATATGTGGTTCTGGATAACTTGAAGGAGGGGGTCATCAAGCCCGATCTCTACGAGCCGGAGTTAAACCCGCTGTATGCTGCCGTGCTGGCTCATTACGGCGTTGTGGCTGATCCTGCCCGCGTAGCAGATCCCGATCGCAAGGGCAGCGTTGAAAACGCGATCCAGCACACCCAGAACACCGCCCTGAAAGGCCGCCGGTTTGAAAGCATCGAAGAACAGAATCAATGGCTTGGGCACTGGGAAGAGCGCTGGGCCGCAGTGCGGATTCACGGTCGGATGAAGCGGCAGGTCCAGGAGATGTTTGAGGAAGAAAAGCCGTTTCTTCAGGATCTGCCCCTGTGCAGTTTCTCCTACTTCTCGCAGGAAACCCGCACAGTGCAGGATGACGGCGCCATTCAGATCCATGACTGTTATTACGCCGCATTGCCCGCCCGGCTGCATACCAAAGTGATTGTGCGCATTTATGAACAGGAGATTGAAATCATTGATCCGCAAACGCTGACTGTTTTGCGGCGGCATCCAAAGGGCACCCGAAAGGGCATGGTCTTTATGGAGGAGAAAGATCTCATCTTTAACCCTTCACGTCAGACGTGCTACTTGCTGGCTCAGGCTGCCGCCATCGGCCCCTGTACGGAAAAGCTGTGCAAACAACTGTTTGAGGGAGAGGGTCGGCTGGGGCATCGCCGCATGCAGGGCATCATTGCGCTTGCCCGCAGGCACTGTGCCGTCCATATTGAACAGGCCGCCCGGATTGCGCTGGAGCGGGGAATTGTCACATGCAAAATCATCAGAAAACTGGTTGCCGGTATTGCCGGAGCGGATTTGGCCGGCAAGGAGAAGGCGTCAGGCGACTTTACTCAGGAGCACAGCCTCATTCGTTCACCACAGGACTATGCCCTGTTTTTTGAAACCCACGCGGCTGGCACAACGGTCGCAAACCCAATAAACTTCAGTGAAAGGAGCAATTATGAGCAGAACAATTGAAGAGGTTGAAAAACAACTCCGGGCGCTGCATTTGCACGGCATGGCCCAGACTCTGCAGGCCCGCTGCCTGCAAGCACAACACAGCAGCGGAATAAACGTGTTTGATGTACTGACGCAGCTTGTGCAAGATGAACTGGACCGCAGGCACTCGCGCTTGATTGAGCGCCGGTTCAACAACTCCGGGCTGGATGAACGTAAAATTATGCAGGATTTTGACTGGTCGTATAATCCCCGGTTGCCCAAACAGGAGATTATTGAACTGATCAGCGGAAAGTTTGTACAAGATGCCGGCGATGCTCTCTTAATCGGCCATCCCGGCACCGGTAAAAGCCACATTGCCAAGGCCGTTTCTCATGCTGCGATCCAGTCCGGTTATCAAGTTGCCTACCGGGAAGCACAGTGTTTCTTTGAAGACATCTTTGAAGCCACACAAACCGGAAAGCGCAAAAAGCTGTTCAAACTGTTCTGTGGCGCTGATCTGTTGGTCATCGATGATCTGTTCCTGAAAAAACGTCTGCCGCAAACCGCTGCCGATGATCTGCTTGATGTGATTCTGGAGCGCTATCGCCAAAGGAAAAGCTCACTGATCACCTCCAACAGGCCCATTGAGGATTGGGGGAAACTGCTTGGCGACAATGCGGCGGCTTCGGCCATTCTTGACCGATTGTTGCACCGTGGGCATCTCCTGAAATTTGAAGGCAAAAGCTACCGGCTCAAGGAGGCTTCTAAAAGACTTGCATTAGAAAAGAAAAAAAACTAAATTACACCCGTTCTGCCGACCACCGGGGTGGGGGATTTTGACCCGGCCACGGGTGGGGGATTTTCAAGTGGCCATCCGGGGTTACGTTTGAATTTAACAATCTCTTTGGATTTAATCAGGCTGTCCAGCATAAAATCATCGACGCAATCATAATGGTTATCGTTACGAACAACTAACATATTCCTACCTCCTCGCACTTTTCAGAAATGACATTCTTTGTATAATGACTAACATCGTACAGAATGTTAATTATTTTCTTCGTCCATTTTGGCCGCGGCTTCAGTCGTGGACACTGTTTTGCTCATAAAAAACAGTCTGATAATGCCCCAGGCAGTTAAAAAGAATACAAACATGGCCAACAAAGTGGTCCATTCAAAAATACCACTTTCAACCTTCGAGGCATGGAAGACATTGAGAAACGGCCCGGCAAATGGATAACTGACAATGTAAATGAAACTGCTAAAACCAGCTGAAGGGTTGGCGGCAAGCAGCTTTAAGCCAAATCGAAACGCCAATAGCACTTCAATGAGACCAAGAATATACCAGACAACTTGTGTGCCGCGGTATAACGGTTTGGTAGTGGGTGAACTGTATGATGAATCCATATATTTTTCTCTCCATCTTTTAATTTGTTGAATATCTGTGACAACTATATACGCTTCTTAGAGTGGACCTTCATTCGCATAAGGACCAACATCATACATATAGTGATTGCAAGTAGCCTGCCAATAAACGAAAATAATAAGAAACTTGAATTCATCCTTTAATAGTAGATGGTTAGGTTAATAAGTAGGAACAATTGAGATATATAAAATGAGTCGCTTGGCCTCAATATGCGGTGGGACCTCAGCATATTGAGGAATGCATTGAATTGTTTTTAACTCTGTAATTCACAATAAATCCTGTCTCTCCCTTTTTTCTTCGCCTGATACATGAATTGGTCTACCCGGTGAACAAACGTTTTTATCTCTTCATTCGGCTTGTACTGAGCAAGACCCATACTTACCGTCAGATAAACTTTTTGACCCGACACCGGAGAAAAAGACTTTTCCCTTAATTCCGTCTGGATTCTTTCCGCCATGATAATTCCCTCCTTGTCTGTGGTCATCGGCAAGATGATTGTGAATTCCTCGCCGCCATAACGATAAGCCGAATCGGTTTCGCGCAGAAATCGTTTCAAAAGCTTGCCGAATTGCGATAACACGTTGTCTCCCTCAACATGGCCGTATGTGTCGTTGAACTCCTTGAATTTGTCGATATCCATCAGCAGAAGGGTCAAAGGCTGTTCATAGCGGTTTGCCCGCTCTGTTTCTATTTTGAGCTGAGCATGAAAATGCCTGGAATTGTGAAGCTGCGTGAGATCATCGATTATGCTCAGTTTCCGGTATTTCTTTTCGCTCTTCTGCAGCGCTTTCAACGCTTCCTTACGTTCGGTGATGTCGCGAATATTGCACTGAATTACATTGGTGTCGCCCTCTGTATAAACATTGCTGACGAATTCAACGTTAACAAGCCGTCCATTAATGGTTTCCAAAGGTAAATTTTCATAACGGATGTACTCTTGACGCTGCAATTCCAGAAATTTGTTACGGTTGGGGATAATATCCTTAAATGGCCCCAGTTCCCACACAGCCTTTTCTATGAATTGTTCCCGCGAGTAACCCAGCAACTCAACCAGAAATGGATTAACGTCAACAATTATTCCCGTATTGCAATCAAGGATAAGAATACCATCTTTCGCTGACTCAAAAAGCCGCCGATATCGGACTTCCGAAGCGTTCAGCAACTCTTCCGCCTGCTTATGTTTGTTTTTAACTTCTGCCTCTTCCAGCGCTCTGGATATAGCCGGGCAAAGACGGGACAAGTTAGCTTTCATGATATAATCTTTGGCGCCGAAACGCATACAATCTATGGCCATTTCTTCGCCACTAGTGCCTGTTACAACGATAAGAGGAATTTCAAGATTTGCTTCCTTCAATATATTAATGGCTGAAGGAGCATCAAATCCGGGCATCATATAATCGCAAAGGATAATGTCCCATTTTTTCTCTTTAAGGGCTTTTTTCATTGCCGCAGCGTTTGCCACCCGTTCATATACCGGATTGTATCCGCCCTTTTTATGCTCCCGGATTAAAAGCATCTCATCATCTTCCGAGTCTTCAACCATTAATACCCGGAGTGATTGCTGATTGCTGATGTTAGATTTCAGATTGCTAATTTCCGATAATAATTTCTTTGCCATCCTAATTCTCTCTTTCGTCTCTTCTGATGCGAATTTCTAAAGTGTCACGATATACTAACCACTCTATTGGCACCAAGCTTATGCCCTTTGACCGCTTCCTGTTTCTTAATCTTTTTTTAGGTCCAGGGTGTAACCTTTCATCCTGAATAATCTCAGGCAGGCATCGGCGACAACATTGTCATAAAGAATCCCTTTATTCTTTTCGATCTCTTCAATTGCAGCCTCTATGCCCAGCGCCGGACGATAGGGACGGTAGGAAGCCATAGCTTCCACGACATCCGCCACAGCTATAATGCGGGCATCCATGAGAATCTCTTCTCTTTTCAGATTTCTTGGATAGCCGGAACCATCCATTCTTTCATGGTGCTGATAAACAATTTGTGCCAGCGGCCAGGGAGATTCCACCTCCCTCAGCATCTCATATCCAATCCGGGAATGTTCTTTAATCATAGAAAATTCGATATTTGTCAGTTTAGTGGGTTTGGACAATATTTCTGAGGGTATGGATAATTTTCCGATATCATGAATGGAGCCGGCCAGTTTGATTCCATCAATTTTCAGTTGGTCTAATCCCATCTCCGCGGCGATGGCACCGGCAAGGTCCGCAGACCGGATCTGATGACCTGCCGTATAGGGATCTCTTACCTCTATTGCAGATACCATGACCTGAATAGTTGTATCAACTGCCTTCTTGAGGCTGCTAAGAGTCTCAAGAAGTTTTGCCTCCGCCAGTTTGCGCTCGGTAATATCGCGGATATTACATTGTACCAACCTTGCCCTGTCGACAAGATATATATCCGTATCGATATGATGTCCGGATTTGGTTTTTACCGGAACATCATCGTAATTAAGAATGCCTATCTTGTTCAAGTTTTGCATTGTCGTTTGGAAATCATTCTTATCGAGTGAAATACCGATGTCCTGAAGCTTATTCCCGATGCTCTCATTTTTATTATAGCCCAACATCTTCTCGGTAGCCGGATTGGCATGGGTTATCTTGCCTTCCTGTTTTTCGAGAAGTACTATCCCGTCGCTGGCAGTCTCAAAAAGACGCCTGTAGCGCTCTTCAGATTCCGTTAACAAGTCTTCCAGTTGTTTGCGTTCGGTGATGTCCTCGATGGCCAGAAGGATGATCCGCTCTTTTCCCGGCACTCTTTGAATTTGCCGGGCGTTCAAAAGCATAATGCGCTTGCCAATGGTAGCAAAATCGTGTTCCACCTCATAGTCATCAAAAGTCGTTTTTTCGGGAAGAATGGTTTCCAGTAGTTCA
>JQOA01000090.1 GCA_000753945.1 Smithella sp. D17
AAGATTTCTCAGACGTGAATATTCCTTCGAAGTGACATAGCGTTACTCAAGATGCTTTTACTTTGCCGGCGCTTCCAGTATGTGAATGCACATAGCTGCTTCCTCTACTCCGATATTTCCTCCGCCGTTTTCAGCCAAGCCCAGACGAGCGCCCTGCACTTGTCTCTTACCTGCGTCTCCACGCAATTGGATCACGATTTCATGAATTTGCGAAAGTCCGGAAGCTCCAATGGGATGGCCTTTACACTCCAGACCACCGCTGGTGTTAATAGGTTTTTCACCTCCTAATGTTGTCGCTCCGGATTCAGCATAGGGGCCTCCCTCTCCCATCGGACAAAATCCCATGGATTCTGTCTGATGCAACTCTCCCCATGCCGTGGCATCATGAACCTCGGCCAGGCTGATATCTTTCGGACCGACTCCTGCCATATCATAAGCCTTTTTTGCCAGGCGTTCGCCGATATCCGGATCATCAATATCTCTGTCTCTACCCGTCCCCATGACAGAGGCCAGGATTTTAACCGGCCTGGCGTTTTTTAATTTCTTCAAATAACTCTCTGAACAAACAATGACCGCCGCTGCACCATCTCCCACCGGGGCACACATCGCTCTGGTTAAAGGATAGGAAATCGGTCTGTCTGCTAAAACTTCTTCAACCGTCATGTTTGTTTGGTACTGGGCCAGAGGATTGAGAGACGCGTGCCAGTGGTTTTTAGCGCAAACCACGGCCATTTGACGCTGTGTGGAACCAAAACGGGTCATATGCCACCGGGCACCCATCGCATAGGCGTCCATGAAGACGCTGTGTCCCTCTCCGGGTGCGGGCTGCCCTTCGGGTATTTCGATTTTCACGCGACGGGTGAGTTCTTCATACAACTTTATTTGATCTTCATATCCCTCCGTATCCATACAATACGCATAAGCTCCCAGCGACAAGGCTTTATCCGGATGGGATATTTTTTCTGAACCAATAGCCAGCGCCACATCATACATTCCTGCACGTACACCGGTATACGCCAGATGCAGGGCAGTAGAGCCGCCGGCACATGCATTTTCAACGTTGGTTACAGGAATGTTTCCAATTCCCATACTCCTTAAAGTTACTTCCCCTCTAATGGAATGCTGGTTGGAAAAAAGTCCCCAGAAGGTATTGGAAAAATAAGCTGTTTCTATATCTTCTTTGCCTAACCCGGCATCTTTCAAAACCAGATCTATAGCTTCATGAGCCATGCCCCTGACTGTTTTATCAGGATATTTATTAAATCTGATCATTCCGACACCAATAACATACACATTATTCATTGTTGTTTCTCCTAAATTTTAAAATCCGTACTCAGATGATGTTCAAAAAGCGCCAGCCTGTTGATCTGGTTTGTGCCTTCGTATATCTGCGTCAGACGCGAGTCGCGCCAGGCGCGCTCGACCCCATTAACATGCAGGTATCCCTGGTCACCCATCAGTTCCATCGCCTGATTGCAGACTTTAAACGCCGTATCGGAAGCAAACACCTTGGCGGAAGCGGATACCGATTGATAAGAGCGAAACTGTCGACAGCTATGCCAGATCATGGAACGGGCGGCCCAGAGGCTAATCGCCATATCCGCCAATTCCAGTTGGACATCCTGATATTCAATGAGTCGCTTCGGACCCAAATTAGTTTTTCTGCAAAATTCCAGAGAACGTTCAAAAGCGCCGCGTCCATGTCCCAGGGCCATCGCTCCGACAACAGGTCGCGAATAATTAAGAACGTTGCGATTAATGGCCCAACCCGATCGAAGTTTTCCGACAACATTTTTTTTTGGAATAAACACATTATCAAAAATAAGCTCTGAAGCGTCCGACGCCCGTTGTCCCATTTTGCGTTCGCTTCTTCCTACGGAAAATCCCTTCATTCCTCTTTCCACCAGAAAGCATGTCCATGATTCGATGCCTTCATTCTCCAGTTTTGCGAATACGGTTACCTTATCTGCTATCGCTCCATCTGAAATAAAGCATTTGCGGCCGTTGAGAATGTATCCGCCCTGATCGGGCACTGATTTCGCAGTAGTGACCAGTTTGGCTAATGCTCCGCCTTCAGTTTCTTCAACATCGGAACCGGCGCCGGGTTCGGTTATGGCAAAGGCCATGCATTCCGGCCTGCCCAGTATGTAAGATTTCAGATAAAAAGGAATCATTTGCCCCAGTATGTTTCTTAAACTTCCGGAAAGTAGAAGCGGAGCGATACCCAGATTATGCGCCAGAAGAAGAAGCGTCAATCCTCCACACTCAGTTGCAAATTCTTCGCCCACAACAGCTACCTGAAACACCGTATTTTTGTAATATGAAAGTGTGCTGGCTGTGCCGAAGGGCGGAACAAGAAGTAGTGTTTGAAATCCCTGTCGCGCCGCAGCAGATAATATCGGTTGGGGATCATAATCATGAGGATGAAGATCAGCCTCCGGGGCCAGAGGACGAATATATTCGCGGGCGAATTTCAGTGCTTTTCGCCGCCATCTGCGCACTCCCCAGCTAAGGGTCTTCGTATCATGTTCCCAGATGGACATTTCCACATTGTTGAATTTAACATGTTCAACACAACACGCTCTAAGGCCTGTTCTCACCCCGACATCTGTTCTTTCCATACCCTTTTCTTTCGTGCTCACCAGAAAGCATCCCCATTTTTCGCTTACACGTGCAAAAACAACATAGGCGTCAACACCGCTCATCGAGTAAACAAAAGATTTGGAACCATTGATGATGTAATTATTACCTTTCTGTTCGGCGGTTGTCATAATTTTGGCGGGGTTGTCTTTATCCGGCGAGATTATTGTCCCCCAAAAAGGAGGACAAAATTCTTCCTGAAGACCCACTCCTACTTTAACCGGTGTAAAAGTTAATTTTCTTTTTGCCTGAAGAAGCAGATTGGAAGCCACACCCTGCGCATGAAGGCTCATGGCAACTCCGCCACAGGTTTCGGCGATTACGGATAAAATAAGCAAAGAAGGGATTATTCCCGTCTCTTCTGTGGCGCTGCCCCAAATGCCATATTGGCAGCCGGAAAGGGACTCATCGGGAGAGGCAGCAATTCCAATTTCAAAAGCAGTCTTCAGCTTCTCCGGCAGAAGCTCTAAATTACCGTCGGAATACTCTCCTTGAAAAATAGGCAATAGCGACTTTTTGGCATACTGACTGGCCAAATTCTGATAATGTGCAATATCTTCGGCACAGAGTCCTGCAACAGGTTCTTTCTCCATTTTCCCCCTCCTTTTTTTATAGTAAGAGTTCTAATTGAGGCGGCAGCCATAATGTTACTTAAATGCGCTGAAGAAATGATGCATCAAATTAAATTTAACAGCACCGGTGTAGAAAAAGAAAGACTTATAAATGAGATGGAAGATATAGTTTTGAGATATCTGCTGCCCGAAAATTGATACCCTTTCCAGATACACTGCCAATATTTATTTCTCCACCGCTAAGAGCTCCGACCGAGCAGGCCTTTTCGCACAAATTACATGAGGGGGGACAGATATTTTTATATTCTTTTGGCCTGCCGGTCGGAAGTTCTGCAGTGGTGATGAAACCACCTAACCGGAGGATATTTCCGTATTCAGGATGAACGAATATTGTGTTCTTGCCGAGTTTACCGATACCTGCCTCTGCAGCAGCATGTTTGAAGCTGATCATCCCACACGGCTCTCCCCGATAGAATTTAAGCGGGCTATAAGCCGGAACAGCCAGTGAGGGGAATCCTTCGCTTTCGAGCATCGTTGCTATGACGCAGGCAGCATCATTCATGCGCCGGTAATTGTCGGCAAATGCCCTAGTATAAAACATATAGTGAGGATCATTAAATAATGTTTTTCTTTGTTTTTTTTATCGATTCATGTTATTGATAAACAATTTTTATTTTAAGGAAGAAAGTTTTGACAAAATCACTCAAGGCACGCATACCTGTTCAGCAGCGGGGAATTGAAACAAAAGAAAAAATTATCAACGCGGCAATGACGTTATTTACTGAAAAGGGATACCATAAAACAAACGCTATGGAAATAGCGGCCAGAGCCGATATCGCGACAGGCACATTCTACAGCTATTTCAATAATAAAAAAGAGGTTTTTATCGAAATAATTATACGGGTATTTAAAGGTATCGCTGAAAATGTGTTACTTAAAATCGAGCTCAAAACACATAAAAACCAGGCAGATAATTATAACGAGCTGAGAGACCTATTGCATTTCATTGTAACAAATATTCTACAGGCATACAGAATTAACAATCGACTTTTTAAAGAAATACTTGCCATGGTATTACTGGACAATGAAATAGAAAAAATACGTATTAAGGAAGAAAAAAAAGTAATCAATCTGATTGTTTTAGTACTGCAAACTTACAAAAATTCATTGCGTACAGCCGATATTGAAGCAGCCGCGGTAATACTGCTTAAATTCATGGAAGAAATGGTGCACCTAATAAAATTTGGCAGTACCGATATTAAAGAAAAAAGGCTTCTAAAAGAAATAGAAGACTTGATGTGCAGGTACCTGCTGATCGAAAATTGACGCTGATTCCACAACTATAATAATTCCCTTTATTCAAAACTCAATGCTTTTTATATTTATCTTACTGCATAATCACACCCTCT
This sequence comes from Smithella sp. D17, assembly GCA_000753945.1. GTDB lineage: Bacteria > Desulfobacterota > Syntrophia > Syntrophales > Smithellaceae > Smithella. The sequence goes on from JQOA01000090.1 coordinate 4,622, forward strand.
TGGAATGATTTAGTTATTCCCGTGAATAAATTGTTCCATTTTTAACTAACGGTCGCGACCGTTATCTGCTATTTTTTTGTTTTTGCAATCTTTTTGCGAACACTTGCCGATTTTTTCTTTTTTACCGGGATTACCGGTTTACGCTTCTTGACCGGCGCCACGGATGGTTTTTTCCTCTTTACCGGTTCCAGCGCCAGCTTTATTACTTCCATCATATCATTGATAAAATGGAATGAAATGCTCTTTTGTACATTGTCCGGAATATCTTCAAGATCTTTTCGGTTCCATGCAGGCAGTAGAATAGTTTTAATGCCGGCACGGTAAGCCGCAAGCACTTTTTCCTTGATACCGCCCACCGGCAGTACAGCGCCGCGCAGTGTAATTTCACCGGTCATAGCCAAATGCTTTTTTACCTTGCGGTTGGTCAACAAAGATGTGAGCACTGTGAGCATCGTCACGCCCGCTGACGGACCGTCTTTGGGGATCGCTCCTGCCGGCACATGAATATGGATATCCATATTGTCAAAAAACTCTGAATCCACACCTAGTTCCTCAGCGTTCGTGCGGATAAAGCTCAATGCCGCCGACGCTGATTCTTTCATAACGTCACCCAATTGTCCGGTAAGCGCAAGGCCTTTCTTACCTCTCATGGCCGTAGCTTCAATAAATAATATATCGCCGCCCACCGGTGTCCAGGCCAGGCCGATGGCTATGCCAGGCCTGGTAATCCGCGAATCAACGTCCGTTGGTACCCGCACAGGTCCTAAATAATTGGGGATATCCTTATCCGTAACTGTTTTGGACGTAATGCTTCCTTCTGCTATCTGAGCCGCCACGCCGCGACAGGCGTTGGCGATTTCCCTCTCCAGATTGCGCACACCGGCTTCGCGCGTGTAACCGGTAATAATGGTGTTAAGCGCTTTTTCATTTAATTTAAACTGCTCGTCGGTAAGGCCGTTTTCCTTCAATTGCCGCGGAATTAAATACCGCTCGGCAATCTTTGCTTTTTCTTCCTGCGTGTAGCCTGTCAGCTCAATAACTTCCAGCCTGTCGAGCAGCGCCGGAGGAATCGTGTCCAGCATATTGGCCGTCGTGATGAACATGACGTGCGACAGATCAAACGGTACATCCAGATAGTGATCGGAAAACGAGTTGTTCTGCTGCGGATCCAAAACCTCCAGTAGAGCCGACGAAGGATCACCGCGGAAATCGCTACCGACTTTATCTATTTCGTCGAGCATAAACACGGGGTTGTTCGACTCCGCGCGCCTCAGTCCCTGAATGATACGTCCGGGCAAAGCGCCAATGTATGTGCGGCGATGACCTCTAATTTCGGCCTCATCGTGCACACCACCCAGTGACATGCGCACAAACTTGCGCTCCAGCGCCCGGGCGATGGAATGCCCCAGCGAAGTTTTCCCCGTTCCCGGAGGTCCCACAAAGCAAAGAATAGGCCCCTTGGAATCCGGTTTGAGCTTGCGCACGGCCAGATACTCAATGATGCGCTTCTTGGGCTTAATCAGACCATAGTGGTCTTCATCCAGAACCTGGCGGGCTTTAGCTATATCCAGATTATCGACTGTCGCATCGTTCCAGGGAAGCGCCGTTATCCAATCAAGATAGGTTGAAGAGACTGTATATTCCGCTGATGACGGATGCATGCGGGACAAGCGTTCCAATTCCCTTAAAGCTTCTTTCTTTGCTTCTTCGGGAAGATTTTTTTCTTCAATTTTTTTACGGTATTCTTCCGTCTCTACCGTATTTTCATCTGTTTCACCCAATTCCTGTTTGATAGCCTTCATTTGTTGGCGCAGATAATATTCTCTCTGGCTTTTATCAATGTCATCCTTGACTTTGGTTTGAATTTTATTGCCCAGTTCCAGAACTTCCATCTGATGATTAACCATGCTGGTCACAGCTTTGAGGCGCTCCTTCACATCGGCAATATCCAGTATTTTTTGTTTTTCCTCTATCGGTGCGTTGATAATCGAAGCAATCAAATCAGCCAGAATGCCCGCCTCAGTAATGGACTTGGCCATCGGACCG